>DATAAP010000279.1:0-3179 GCA_036260035.1 Alphaproteobacteria bacterium
GCGCGCTTGACCCATTCCGGGTTCACCGCGGTGGAATAGTCGGGCAGCACCTTCTCGACGCGCCCTTGCTCCTTCAGGAAGGCGGAGGTGAAGGCGAGCGCGCGCGCCGCGCCGCCGTCCTTGCCGCCGCCGAGCCACTTGTCGGAAGCCTGCTCTTCCATGGTGGGGAAGCGGTAGAGCGCCATGCCGGCCGGTACGTCCTCCGGCTTCGCTCCGGTGATCTTCGCGACCGCCTGGACCTGCGGCGAGTTCGCGGTCCACGCCGCCTGGTTCTTGCGGTACTCGTCGTCGGCCTTGGCCATGATTCTGACGAACGCGGCCATAAAGTCGGGGTTCTGGCGCGCGAAGGTCTTGTCGACGACGTAGCCGTCGAACGTCGCCTTGCCCCAGCTGCTCAGCAGGCCCGAAGTAACGAGCACGCGGCCGTTCTGCTTCACCTTGGCGAGGACCGGATCCCAGACGAACGTGGCATCCAGATCGCCGCGCTCCCACGCCGCGGCGATCTCTGGTGGCCGCATGTTCAGGACGCGCACTTCATTGGCACCAATCTTGAACTGCTCCAGCGCGAACAGCAGGTGGAAATGCGTCGTGGAGACGAACGGCACGCCTATCCGCTTGCCCTTCAGATCCTGCGGGGCCGCGATCCCCGACCCGTTGCGGACCACGAGCGCCTCGGCATCACCGATGTCGTCGAGAATCCAGAACAGCTCGAGATTCAATCCCTGCGACACCGCCGCGGCGATCGGGCTCGAGCCCGCTTCGCCCAGCTTCACGTCGCCCGACGCCATGGCGCGGATGACGTCGCCGCCGCCGCCGAACATGCGCCAATTGATGGTCCACCCGGTCGCCTGCTCGAGCTCCTTGGCAACCATCGCCGTGCGATACGGCACCACCATGTCCTGGTGCGCGATCGTCACGGTCTTCGATTGTGCCAATGCACCCGTCGCGCCGAGCAATACGGCGCCCGCGGCCAGAGCCGCACCGAACCACTGTTTCATATCTGCCTCCCCTCGTTGACTCCAAAGCCCTGCTCGTCCCTCCGGTGCTGGCCTAGCCAGCCAGTCTTACGCCGGCGCGCTGCGCATGGCGCGACAACACGCGGCGCGTTTTGTCGAAGATCTCGTCGATGTGCTTGCGCTCGGCAATGAACGCCGGCGCAAGAATGAGCGTGTCGTTGGTGATCCGCGCCAGCAGCCCGCTATTGAAGAGGTCCTGCAGGACCTCGTAGCCCCGCGCGCCGGGCTTGTCCGACGGCTCGAGGTCGATCGCACCGAGCATGCCATAGCCGCGGATGTCGGTGACGATCGGGATGTCGCGCAGCGACCAAACCGCGTCGAGGAAATAGCCCGACAGCTCGGCAGCGCGGTCGAACAACTTCTCTTTGTCGTAGATGTCGAGCGCCGCGAGGCCCGCAGCACAGGCGACGGGAATGCCGGAATAGGTGTAGCCGTGGAAGAACTCGATGCCCTTGGCAGGGCCTGCATCGACGATCGTGTGATAGACCTTGTCGCTGACCGCGACTGCGCCCATCGGGATGACGCCATTGGTGAGCGCCTTCGCCATGGTCATGATGTCCGGCGTAACGTCGAACGCCTGGCCCGCGAACGCCTTACCGGTGCGCCCGAAGCCGCAGATCACCTCGTCGAAGATCAGCAGGATGCCGTGGCGGTCGCAGATCTCGCGGATGCGCTTGAGGTAGCCTTTGGGCGGCACGAGGATGCCGAATGAGCCGGCGATCGGCTCGATGACGCAGGCAGCGATCGTATCGGCGCCATAGAGTTCGACGTGCCGCTGCAGGTCGTCGGCAAGGTCAGCCCCCTTCTCCGCTTCGCCCCGGACGAATTTGTTCTCCGGCAGGGCCGTGTGGCGGATGTGGCTGACACCGGGCAGCGTCGGGCCGAAGCTCTCGCGGTTGCGCACCATGCCGGCGAGCGACAGGCCGCCGAAGTTGACGCCGTGGTAGGCGCGCTCGCGGCTGACGAAACGCGTGCGCTGCGCCTGCCCGCGCGAGCGGTGGTACTGCAGCGCGATCTTCATCGCCGTGTCGACGGACTCAGACCCCGAATTCGTGAAGAACACGTAGTCGAGATCGCCCGGCGTGATCTCCTTGATGCGACGCGCCAGCTCGAATGCCTTCTCGTGCCCGAACTGGAAGGGCGGCACGAAATCCAAGGTCATGAGCTGCGCATGCACCGCATCGGCGATCTCGCGCCGGCCGTGGCCCGCCGGCGTGCAATAGAGGCCCGATACGCCGTCGATCACCGTCTCGCCGCGATGGTTCTTCAGGTACATGCCCTTGCCTTCGGTGAACAGGCGCGGCTCGGCCTTGAAGTGCTTGTTCGCCGAGAAAGGCATCCACTGGTATTCGAGCGAGTTTGCTGGGGGACGCATGGCGCGGGTCCTTATGTTGTCTTGCGACATCGGTTTCTGGGCGGCGGACCGCGATGACCGGCCGCCGTGACCGGGTCGGTGCCGCGAGGCGTGCCGCCGGTCAACTGGACGTCAAAATGATACGACCCGTTCTGTTATTTTGCAATTCAGCGGCGGCTGCCGCTGCGTAAAAAGATGCGCCCGCCGGATTTCTCCGGCGGGCGCCGATGTGATTTCGAGCGGATGATCGGCGGACTTAGAAGTCCATTCCGCCCATCCCGCCCATGCCGCCCGGCATCGCCGGAGCGGCGTCCTTCTTCTCGGGCCTCTCGGCGATCATCGCCTCGGTCGTGATCAGCAGGCCGGCGACCGACGCCGCATCCTGCAGCGCGAGCCGCACGACCTTGGTCGGGTCGATGATGCCGGCCTTGATCATGTCGACGAACTCGCCCGTCTGAGCGTTGAAGCCCTGGTTAGTGCTCTTGCTCTCGATGAGCTTGCCGACGATCACCGCACCGTCAGCGCCGGCATTCTCGGCGATCTGACGTGCAGGTGCCTGAATGGCCTTCCGCACGATGTCGATGCCGACCTGCTGGTCGTGGTTGTCGCCCTTGAGGTTGGCCAGCGCCTTGATCGCATAGAGCAGGGCAACGCCACCGCCGGCGACAATGCCCTCTTCCACGGCGGCCTTGGTCGCGTGCATCGCGTCGTCGACGCGATCCTTGCGCTCCTTGACCTCGACCTCGGTCGCACCGCCGACCCGGATCACCGCAACACCGCCGGCCAGCTTGGCCAGACGCTCCTGCAGC
>DATAAP010000280.1:0-2264 GCA_036260035.1 Alphaproteobacteria bacterium
GTCTTCACGTCCGCTCTCGGCACATTCGGCGGCATGCTCGACCGGCTCCGCACGGCGCGACAATCGGCATGACCGGCACTTGATGCGACGCCCTGCGCCGGCCCCGACGGGCCGGCGCGCGACAGCGCTCGCCGCCTCAGCGCGCGCGGACCTCCGCAAGGAATCCGGTAGCGCCGTGCCGATCTCGGCCGGCGAGTCCTTCTGAATGTAGTAGAGGTCCTAGACTGTCATCTCGCGCTGATTGGACATCGCGCGGGCGCTCTAGCGCGCCGCGCGCATGAAGTCGAGGTCGCAGCCGTGCTCCGCCTGCAGCACGTGGTCGAGATGCAGCTTGCGGTAGCCGCGGCTGCCGTCGATGTCGGTCCGCGGCTTCCACTGCGCCTTGCGCCTGGCGAGTTCCGCTTCATCGACCAGGAGGTCGATGCGCCGATCCTTGACGCTGAGCCTGATGCGGTCGCCGTTGCGCACCAGCGCTAACGGCCCGCCGACAGCGGCCTCCGGTGAAATATGCAGCACGATCGTGCCATAGGCGGTGCCGCTCATGCGCGCGTCCGAAATGCGCACCATGTCCTTTACGCCCGCCTTGGCGAGCTTGCCCGGGATCGGCAGGTAGCCAGCTTCGGGCATGCCGATCGAGCGCGGACCTGCGTTCTGCAGCACGAGGAAGTCATCAGGCGTTACGTCGAGATCCGGCAAGTCAATGCGCGCCGCGAGATCCTCAAGCGAGGTGAACACCACCGCCCTACCCTCGCGCTCGAACAGCGACGGATCGGCCGCCGCGCGCTTGAGGATGGCGCCGTTCGGCGCCAGCGAACCGAACAGCGCGACCAGCCCGCCCTTGTCCTGGATCGGCTGCTGCGCGGAGCGGATCACGGCATTGTCGACCCAGCCATCGGCGCGGTCCAGGCGCTCGCGCAGGGTCTCGCCGGTCACCGTCAGGACGTCGAGATGCAGCAGCGGCCGCAGCTCGCGCAGCACGGCGCCGACGCCGCCGGCGGCATGGAAATCTTCCATGTAGTTCTGCCCGGTCGGCTTGAGGTCGACCAGCACCGGCGTCGTCTCGCTCAGCTCGTTGAGACGCTTCAGCGAGATCTCGATGCCGCGCCGCCCGGCAATCGCGGTGAGGTGGATGATCGCGTTGGTCGAGCCGCCGATCGCCAGGAGCACGCGCAGCGCGTTCTCCACCGCCTCCTTGGTGACGATCCTGTCGGGCGTGAGATCGGAGCCCACCATCGCCACGGCGCGCTCGCCGCTGGCCTCCGCGGCGCGGAGACGGTCCGCGTGCACGGCGGGAATGCCGGCGGTGCCCGGCAGGGTCATGCCGAGCGTCTCGGCAATGCAGGCCATCGTGCTCGCAGTGCCCATCACCGCGCAGCTGCCGGCCGTCGTCGCGAGGTTCCCTTCAATCACATCGATCTCCTCGCGCGTGACCTTGCCGGCGCGGAACTGCGCCCAGAAGCGCCGGCAGTCGGTGCAGGCGCCAAGCCGCTCGCCGCGGTAGCGCCCGGTCATCATCGGTCCGCCGATGAGCTGGACGCTCGGCTTGTTGGCCGACAAGGCACCCATGAGCTGCGCCGGCACGGTCTTGTCGCAGCCGCCGATCAGCACGACGGAATCCATCGGCTGGGCGCGGATCATCTCCTCGACGTCCATCGACATCAGGTTGCGGTAAAGCAGGCTGGTCGGATTTAGGAACACCTCGCCCAAGGAGATGGTCGGGAAATCGATCGGCAGCCCGCCGGCAGCCAGCACGCCGCGCTTCACCGCTTCGATCAGCTCGGGGAAATGGCGGTGGCAATTGTTGAAGCCGCTCGCTGAATGGGCGATGCCAACGACCGGTTTCGCCAGCATCTTCGCCGAATAGCCCATCGACTTGGCGAAAGAGCGGCGGAGGTAGAGCGCGAAATCGGGATCGCCGTAATTGGTGAGCCCGCCGCTAATGCCCTTCGCAGTCATCGCGCACCCCCGCGGTGCTCAGGGCGCGGCTGCGGCGTCGTGGCCGGCGCCGTCTTCGCCTGCATCTGCTTCAAAAAGGCGAGCACCGCCTCGACGCGCTGCGCCGCCTGCGACGCGACGGCCTTGGCATCGCAGTTCGCCCAATCGTAGAAGCCGCGCCCGGTCTTAAGGCCAAGATCGCCGCCGCCGATCATCTGCTGCACCCACGGGTTCGGCGTGCGGTCATGCGCGAGATGCGGCACGATCGCCTGCTGCGCCTTGGCATGGATGGTGAGGCCGCTGATGTCCTTCTGCTCGATCAGGCCGGT
>DATAAP010000281.1:0-13459 GCA_036260035.1 Alphaproteobacteria bacterium
ACGGAGCGCATCGTGCCCTCGATCGCCGCATCGAAATCGCAATCGGCGAAGACTAGGCCCGCGTTCTTGCCGCCCAGCTCCAGCGACACCGGTCGCAAGCCCACCGCAGCCGCCTGCATGATTGCTTGGCCGGTGCGCGTCTCGCCGGTGAAGGTGAACCCGTCGACATCGGGATGGCGCGTCAGGAACTCGCCCGCCGAGCCGGGTCCAAATCCGTGCACGACGTTGTACACCCCGTCCGGGATGCCGGCCTCCTTCATCACCTCACCGAGCAGGGTCGCCGTGCTCGGCGTCTCCTCTGAAGGCTTCACGACCACGGTGTTGCCGCAGGCGAGCGCCGGCGCCACCTTCCAAGTCATCAGCAGCAGCGGCAGGTTCCACGGGCAGATCACGCCGATCACGCCGCGCGGCACGCGCAAGCCGTAGTTCAGCGCGCCCGTGCCGTCCGGAGTGGCCATCTGGAACGCTTCGGTCGCGACGTTCTTCACCAGATCGGCGAAGATCTCGAAATTCGCGGCGCCGCGCGGGATGTCGATATGGCTGGCGAGCGATATGGGCTTGCCGGTATCGGCGATCTCCGCCGCAAGGAAGCGGTCGAAACGCGCGGTGATTCCCTCGGCGACCTTGCGCAGCAGCTTCGCGCGCTGCTCCGCCGGCATCCTGCCCCACGGCCCCTTGAGCGCACGCCGCGCCGCCTGCACCGCGCGATCGACTTCCGCCTCGCCGCATTCATGCACGAGCGAGACGAGGCTGCTGTCAACCGGGCTGCGATTCTCGAACCGCTTGCCGGTCCCCGGGACGTAGGCGCCATCAATGAAGGCCAGGGTGTCCGCGACCTTGGCCGCCTCGCGCAGGGCAGTGCTCATTTCGCTACGTCCTTGAAAATCTTGTTGATCACCTCGCCCGCCAGGTTGAACGCGGGCAGGCCGCGGAACAGGAAGACGAGGCCGGCAATTGCATGCAGCTCCTCGCGCGTGGCGCCGGCGCGCACCGCGCCGCGGGCGTGATACTCGCTGGCGGGCGAAATCTGGTCGAGCAGCACCGCGAACAGGATGAGCTGCGCGGTCTTGGTGTCGAAGCACGTGGGGTACATGGCCGAGGCACGCAGGGCTTCGACCTGCCCCAGCAGATGCGGATCGACCTCGAGCCCGAGCTTCACCCGCTCCTGGATGCGCGGCGGCACGAAGCCGATCAGCTCGCGATAGATCGCGAAATACTCTTCGGCCTGCGCAGCATTGTCGGCTGGTGACGGAGCCATCGGTCATTTCCTCCAGGTGCTAGTTTCACGCGAACATTTATGCCAACGCAGCCGATTTATAAAATATGCTGCGCGGCATGAAGGGACGAGTCACGGCTGAGCAGACGAAAACGGCAGCGCCGGCTGGCGCGCCGGCGGGACGCTGGGGTCCGGCCTCGCGCCTTGCGCTCAGCCGCGCGCCCAAGACGCTGGCCGACGAAGCGTACCGCCGCATCCGCGACGACATCATCGCCGGCAAGCTCGCTCCCGGCGAGAAGCTGCAGCCGGACGCGCTCAAGGACACGTACGGGATCGGCCTCAGCCCCGTGCGCGAGGCGCTGTCGCGTCTGACCGCGGACGGGCTGGCCCATGCCGAGGGGCAGCGCGGCTTCCATGTCGCCCCGGTCTCGGTCGAGGAGCTGCTCGACGTCGCCGACCTGCGCTGCCAGTTCAGTGTCACGGCGCTGCAGCGCTCGGTCGCCCTGGGCGACGAGGTGTGGGAAACCGGTGTCGTCGCCGCCTACTACCAGCTCAACAAGCTCGTCGAGCAGATGCGCGCCGACCCGGCCGGCTACGCCGACGAATGGGAGCGTCGCAACCGTGCCTTCCATGCGGCGCTCGAAAACGCGTGTGGCTCGCCCTGGTTGCTGCATTTCTGCGAGATCCTCTACGACCAGTCGGAGCGCTACCGCCGCCGCTTCGTGCGCTATCCGGAGATCCGTCCGGAGATCTACGACGAGCATCGGCAGATCATGGAAGCGGCCCTGGCGCGCGACGCGGCGACGGCGTGTCGCATCCTCGACCGGCACATCCGCCGCGCGGCCGAGGCGGTGCGCGGCCTGATGATCGCGGCGGGTGCGGCGAACGCGCGATAGCTCAAGCCGCCTCTCCCAGCGGACGCGCGGCATTCCAGATCCTGGCGATCTCCGCGGACGGCACGACATCGCCGAACAGGAAGGCGGCGTTCTTCAACGTCGCCTCGTGCAGTTCCGGCGTGTGCGAGGCCACGCAATCCGCCGCTACGACGACATGAAAGCCGAGCGAGGCCGCATCGCGCATGCTGGAGTCGATGCATGCATTGGTCTGCACGCCCGCGAGCACGACCGTGCGCACGCCTGCGCCGCGCAGCCGCTGCTCCAGGCCCGTGCCGATGAAGGCGCTGAAGCAGTGCTTGTCGATGACAGGTTCACCTGAGCCGGGGCGCAGCTCGAAGAACTCGGCGCCCCACGTGCCGGCGTGGCAGAAGGGCAGCTTGTTGCCGCGCTCGTGCGCCTTCAGCGCGAGATGCGCGGGCGCCTTGTCGGGGTGGTAATCGGCGCGTACCCAGAGGACGGGCACGCGCGCCGCGCGCGCGCGCTCGACCAGCGCCTTGATCGGCACCACCACGGCGCGACAGGGTGCTGCGTCCTTGCCGAGTACGGTCTCGACATAGCCGTCGCGCGCGCAGAAATCATTCTGCATGTCGACGACCAGCAGCGCCGTATGCGGCGGCGCCAGCCTCTCGGCGAGGCTGGCGAGAAGAGTTGAAGCGCTCACTGCGCGAGGTCCCAGACGACAGCGCCCATGCCGCAGCGGAGCGCTTTGGATGGCTCGTAGCAGATCGTGCGCGCCGGCTTACCGCCGGCAGCTCCCAGCGCCGCGATCCAGGCGAGCAGCTCGGTGGTGCCGCCGTCGCCGGCCGCCATCATCCGTTCGACCGTTGCCTCGCGCAGCACGCGCGCGGGGTCGCCGGCCTCCAGCAGAGACAGGAACCAGCGGTCGAACGCCTCGTCGACGTCGAAATACTTCGGCCCGCCGGGATCGTGCGACAAGCCGCCGGTGGCCATGATCGCGACGCGCAGATTCGGCGACAGAGCCTCGGCGACAATGCGCGCAACAGTGCCGCCGACTTCGTAGCACCGCTCGGTGGCCGGCAGCGGCGGCACGATGCAGTTCATGTGGATCGGCACTAGCGGTACGTCGTAGTCCGGCGTCAGGAATTTGAGCGGCACCGACCAGTTGTCGTCGAACAGCAGCTCGTCGCTGAAGGCGAAGTTGATGCCCTTGCGCTGACCCTCGCGCACCAATGTCTTCGCGACCTGCGCATGCCCCGGCAAGGCGTAAGGCTGCACGTTCAGCCAGTCGCGGAACCATTCCGCCGGTCCCCTCCACTGTGGCGCGGTCCCGATGCAGAAATCCGGCACGTTGTTGAGTGGGAAGTTGAGAAGATGGTCGTTGGCGATGCCGATGATGACGTCCGGCTTCGCCCTGCGCATGATGCTCCCGACCTCGGCGAAGCCCTCGAAGAGATTCCGGCGCTCCTGCTCCGTGGCACGGTCGGGCCAGCCGGTCAGGCCGGGCGCATGCGACAGCGCGGTGATGGCGACGATTTCGGCCAAGATGCGTCTCCCGTGTTTCAGTCGACCAGCAGCTTCTTGGCGTAGAGCCGCGCCGCCGGACTGTCATTGTGGTTATAGGCGCCGCCTTCGATCAGCCGGCTGACCTGCGGCAGGAAATACGGGTGCAGGCCCAGCTCGGCCAGCTTGCGGATGTCCTGCGTGCGCCAGGCCTGCTTCTCCTGCTCGCTCAGCCCGAACTCGGCCATCACCGTCTCGGGGTCGCCGCGGAAGCGCTGGAACTTCGCCATGTCGCGGCGCACCTCGAAGACGAGACGGTTGGACGGCAGCGTGCGGTCGACGTTCTGGATTCCCATGAGTGCCTCCAGTCCTGCCGGCACTCTGGCGCGATATTTATAATCGGACAAGAATTTTATAAATTCACCTACAGCCGCGCGACTGCAACGACGTAGACGCACTCTCCATTGCCTTCGTTGGAGAACTCGCAGTCCTGCGGCGGGCCGAGCGCTAGGCAATCGCCGGCACGGAGCCGATGGCGGTCGCTGCCCTCGCGGAAGGCCAACGTGCCCTTCTGCACCCAAATCAGCTGCCGGATGAAGGCGTAGGAGCTGGCCGGAAACGCAACGCGGGCACCGGGCGGCAGCCGGACCTGGGTGAGCTCCAGCGGCATCGTGCCGGTCGGCGAGATCTGCCGTCGCACGTAGCCGGAGCCCGGATCCGTCCAGACCGGCTGCTCCGCAGCACGCCGGAGGCGCTCGTCGGAGTCCTCGAGCCGGCTCAGCAAGGCGGAGAGCGTGAGGCCGAACGCGCCGGACAGCCGGCCGAGCAATGCCGCTGTCGGGCTCGCCTCGTGGCGCTCGACCCGGCTGATCATCGCCTTCGACACGCCGGATCGTTTGGCAAGGTCGGCGATGGACCAGCCGCGCCGCTCCCGCTCCGCCTTCAGGCGCGCCGAGAGACGCTCGGAAACGTCGTTGACTATATCAGACATACGTTGAAGATAATGGACGTACGCATTCAGGCAAGTTCCATGAGCAAGGCACCGCAGGGCTACTCCATCAGACGCCTCGATGCGAAAAGCATCCGGGCCGCCGCGTCCGAACTCGCGGATGTCCTAGTCGACTGTGTGGAAGGCGGCGCTTCGGTCAGCTTCATGAGCGGGCTCGACCGGAAGAAGGCGTATCGCTTCTGGATGGACGTCGCCGACCGCGCGGAAACCGACGGCCGCGCCGTGCTGGTCGCAGTCCGTGCCGCCGATCGCAAGATTGTTGGCACTGTGCAGATGATTCCCGCGGGATACGAGAACCAGCCGCACCGAGCAGACGTGGCGAAGATGCTGGTGCTGCGGGCCGAGCGCCGCCGCGGGCTCGGCGCCGCCCTGATGCGCGCCGCCGAGGCGGCGGCCGCGGAAGCGGGAAAGACGCTGCTGACCCTCGACACCGCCAGCGACGACGCCGAGCGGCTCTACGCGTCGCTAGGATGGACGCGCGTGGGCCTGATTCCCAACTACGCCCTCAATCCGGATGGCAGCTCGTGCGACACGGTTATCTTCTTTAAGGCGCTTTGAGGTCGCCCGGCTCGAACACGGTTTCAGAGCCGCCTCTTCGCGAAGGCTCTGCCTGAAGCTGATTCGAGATATCGCTCGCATGCAAATGCCTGCTTCTCGTCCGAGAAGGCGACATAGGTCTCATCTTCCAAACGCGGCAGCCTTCGCTTGCTTCGCGGTGAAATCACGGACCGGCTTGCCGAGCCGTATCTCGCGAAGCGAGCGAAGGCTGGTGGGCCCGGCAGGACTCGAACCTGCAACCACACCGTTATGAGCGGCGAGCTCTAACCATTGAGCTACGGGCCCCACACGCGGCAACACGCCGCTGCGGCGACGCCAAGGTAGCCGGCTTGAAGGCTACCTCGGGCACCCTCCGGGAGGGCGGCGGGATATTACTCCGCCGCCTGCGCGGTTTGTAAGGGGATGGCTGGGGCCGCCGCGGCCGAGGCGACCGCGCCCATGGCAGGGCGGCGGCGCTGGCACAGATAGATCAGGTTGGCGGAGTACCGGTTCAGGAACGGGATCTTCGAGACGATGCGGTCGAAGATGGCGAAGCGGGCCGCGGTATTGATGTTTTTCTTGAAGCGGAAGATGAGCGGGGCGACGAAGTGGGTTCGGCTCTCGGCGATGATCTCGAACCCCGCCTGTTCGAGGAGGCTGCGGACGTACTGCTCGTTATAGACCCAGATATTCTCGTTTTCGTAGATGTAGAAGGTGCTGACCTGCGAGACGTCCCGGCCGAAATGGCGGGTGAAGAGGTATTCCGGACTTCGACTGCTCTCGAACTCGAGGATCAGCCTGCCGTCGCCCTTGACGACCCGGGCGATCTCGCCAATCGCCTTGGTCAGGTCGCTGACATAGTTCACGACCGAGCCGACACAGACGCAGACATCGACCGAGCCCTCGGCCAGCGGCAGGTTCATTAGGTCGCCGGCGACGCCGCACGGCATGCCAACCAGCTTCTGGTCGGCAATATCGCAGTCGATCACCAGGCCGGGAGCGACGCTATACGACTCGTCACCCGAGCCGGCATTGAGGATGCGCGAGGCGGGGGTCAGCTGCAGCGCCGGCTGCCAGGCCCTGATGGTGCTGGCGATCCAAGCCTTCACATGCGACAGCCAGAGGTCCGTCGCGGGCCAGATCTCGATGGCGTTGTACTTTTCTCGGACGGCCCTCCGATAGCTGGCGCCATCGAAGGGCACGGTAAGGTCTGGGTTATCGCTGGGCACGGGGTGCCGTCTGGTTGCAGGGGCGGGATGCTCTCGCTGACTCTGCTTGATCGAGTCGACGACTCGATCAGTGGCAAAACTCTATATCAAGGAAAAATGGTTACAAGAGTCTTGCGGCCTCCGACTCGCCTCTCGCGCGAAATTTTTCACGGCCGCCGCAGCGACTCGGGGTGGCAGGCGGTCCGGCGGGTGCGCCGACCGGGGACGGCGCACATGCAACGGCGCCGGGCAACACTCGCGCCGTCTAAAAACGAAAGGGCCCCGAGTCGGGGCCCTTTGTCTTTAGCTGCGTCCGGGAACGCTTCAGGTGTCCAGGAAGCTGCGCAACTTGCGCGAGCGGCTGGGGTGCTTGAGCTTGCGCAGCGCCTTCGCCTGGATCTGGCGGATGGGCTCGCGGGTCACCGAGAATTGCTGGCCCACCTCCTCGAGGGTGTGGTCGGTGTTCATGCCGATCCCGAAGCGCATGCGGAGCACGCGCTCCTCGCGGGGGGTGAGGGTCGCCAGCACCCGTGTGGTCGTCTCGCGCAGATTGGCCTGGATGGCCGCGTCCACGGGGAGGATGGCGTTCTTGTCCTCAATGAAGTCGCCGAGGTGGCTGTCCTCCTCGTCGCCGATCGGCGTCTCGAGGCTGATGGGCTCCTTGGCGATCTTGAGGACCTTGCGGACCTTCTCGAGCGGCATGCCCAGCTTCTCGGCCAGCTCCTCGGGGGTCGGCTCGCGGCCGATCTCGTGCAGGATCTGGCGCGAGGTCCGCACCAGCTTGTTGATCGTCTCGATCATGTGCACGGGAATGCGAATGGTGCGGGCCTGGTCGGCGATCGAGCGGGTGATCGCCTGCCGGATCCACCAGGTGGCGTAGGTCGAAAACTTGTAGCCGCGGCGGTACTCGAACTTATCGACGGCCTTCATCAACCCGATATTGCCCTCCTGGATCAGGTCCAGGAACTGCAGGCCGCGGTTCGTGTACTTCTTGGCGATCGAGATCACGAGGCGCAGGTTGGCCTCGACCATCTCCTTCTTAGCGCGGCTAGCCTCGCGCTCGCCCTGCTGCACGGTCTGCACGATGCGCTTGAACTCGGCGATCGGCAGCCCGGCGCGTGCGGAGATCTCGGCGATCTCCTTGCGCAGGTTGGTGATGTCGTTCTTGTAGCGGGCGCTGGCGAAGCGCGCCCAGCCCTTGCCCGACAGCCGCGACACGCGCGACAGCCAGCGCGGGTCGACTTCCTTGCCATGGTACCTGGCAAGGAACTCCTCGCGCTTCACGCCGCAGCTCTCGGCCAGCCGCAGCAGCTTGCCCTCGGAGGCGACCAGCTTGCGGTTGAGGTCGTAGAGCTGCTCGACGAGCTGCTCGATGCGGTTGTTGTTCAGCCGCACGTTCTCCATCAGCTCGATCAGCTCGGCCTTGAGCTTCTGGTAGGTCTTCTCCGAGGCCGGGCTGAACGACCGGCCGGCATGCAGCGCCTCGATCCGCTTTTCCTGGATGCGCAGCATGCGCTTGTAGGTCGCGGCGATCTTGTCGAAGTCCTCGAGCACCTGCGGCTTGAGCTGGTTCTCCATCGCCGACAGGGACAGGTTCGCCTCGTCAGCGCCCTCCGCGTCGCCACCCGCACCTTCCGGCTTGGGCTCGCCGCCCTCTTCCTCGTCCTCGGACTCGGCCCGCGCGGCAGCCGCGCGCTCGTCGTCCTCGGCTTCCGCGTCGGCGGGATCGACCTCGGCGCCGGCCGCTGCCGGCGCGCCCGGACCGCCGCCCATCGTGGCGTCCAGATCGATGATGTCGCGCAGCAGCCGCTTGCCTTCGACCAGCTCGTCGCGCCATTGCACGAGGGCGCGCATCGACAGCGGGCTCTCGCACAGGCCACCGATCATCTTGTCGCGGCCGGCCTCGATGCGCTTGGCGATGGCGATCTCGCCCTCGCGCGACAGCAGCTCGATCGAACCCATCTCGCGCAGATACATGCGGACGGGATCGTCGGTGCGGCCGATCGATTCGGCATCGATATTGCCGGCGCGCGGCGCGTCCTCGTTGTCCTCGCTGGTGTCTGCAGCCGCTTCGGGCTCGGGCTTCTCGCCTTCCTCGGACTCGTCGCTGTCGACGACGTTGATCCCCTGCTCGTTGAGCATGGAGAGCGTGTCTTCGATCTGCTCCGAGGAATACTGCTCGGCCGGCAGGACGGCGTTGATCTCGTCGTACGTCACATAGCCGCGCTCGCGACCGCGCTGGATCATCTTCTTGACCGCCGCGGCCATGCCGTCCATCAGCGGACCGTCACCGGACTCCGTTGCCGCGGGAGCCGCGGCCTCTGTGGCTTTTGCCTTTGCTGCCATGCTGTTCCTACGTCGCTTTGCGTCTTCAGCGGCCTCAACGACCGCAACACCCATTGTCGACCAACGTTCCGGCGCCCCAAGGCACCGGTTCTGGCCGATGAAATCCTACCGCGTCGTGACCGGCCTGGCCGTCGAACCTCGGGGTCCCACTGCCTCGTCCGCGTCCAGATCCACGTCGTCCGCTTCCCGAACTTGGCGCTGCAACTCGCCAAGTCGAGCCCAGGACTCTTCGGTCATCTCCCGGCCGAGATCCGCGCGAGCCGCAGCGACTTCGCCTTCCAGACGTCGCCGCTGGAACAGGGTCGCCATATGGCGCCAGCCGGCCTGGGCTTCGTCGAAGGACGCCGCAGGCCCGGAAAAAGGCCATAATTTATAAAGGTTTGGCTCCGCGAGGCCCGCCAGTACAGCAGCCAAACCGGTCTCCTTCAACTGGCTCTTCAACATCGCGGAGTCAAGGTCCGGATTTTGGCTGGCAAGGTTTAGGATTTCCTGTCGGAGCGTGTCAAGGTCGCCCGCGGGCAGCTCAAGCTCACTGATCGCTTCGAACTCGGCGAATATAAGCCCAACATGGTTAATAAGTGTTGCCAATAACACCTGCGCCTGGCGGAGCTGCAGGGTGCGCACGTCGCCGCTCGATTTGGCCCCCATCGGCACCGCCGTACCTTTGCCGAGAAACTGCCGTCCCTTCGAAGACCGCGGCGGCCGAAAGCTTGTCCATAACCGGTCGCGCACCAGCGCTTGGTAGTACTGGTCCTGCACGGTCCGGTCGGCGATCACCCGCACCTTCTGCTTCAGCCGCTCGGCTAGGGCGGCGCGCCGTTCGGGCGTATCGATCGGCCGGCCCGCCGTTTCCGCCTCCCATATAATATCGACCAGCGGCCTTGCCCGCGCCAATACGTCAGTGACGGCCGAAGGGCCGTGATGCCGGATCAGGCTGTCCGGATCCTCGCCTGGGAGCAAGGCGGCAAACCGCAGGCTGAAGCCCGGTTTCAGCATCGGCAGAGCGCGGTCGGCCGCCCGGAGCGCCGCCCGCTGCCCGGCGGCGTCGCCATCCAGACAGACGATCGGCTCCGGCGCCAGCTTCCACAGCGCCTCGATCTGAGCTTCGGTCAAAGCGGTGCCAAGCGGTGCCACCGCACCGTTGAAGCCGGCCGCGTGCAGCGCGATCACATCCATATAGCCTTCGGCGACGATCAGCTCGGCGGGGGCCTTGCCCGCCGGCGGCCGCACGCCATCGCGCGCCTTGTCCAGGGCATAGAGCGTCCGGCCCTTGTCGAAAAGCGGCGTGTCGCGCGAGTTGAGGTATTTCGGCTGACCATCGCCCATCACCCGGCCGCCGAAGGCGATGATGCGGCCGCGGCGGTCGGCGATCGGGAAAATCACTCGGCCGCGGAAGAAGTCGAAGCTGTCGCGGCCATCCTCCGGCCGCACGATCAGGCCTGCCTGCAGCAGCAGGCTTTCCTTGAAGCCCTTGGCCAGCAGCGCCGCCTTCAGCGCCGCGCGCGCGTCCGGCGCATAGCCGAGGCGGAAGCGCGCGATTGTCGCGTCGTCGAGTCCGCGGCCGCGCAGGTACTCGAGTCCGCTGCGTCCCGGCGGACTGCGCAACTGCGCCTCGAACCAGGCGCACGCCGCCTCGACGACATCGTAGAGCGTCGTCTCGACCTCTGCCCGCGCGCGGTCGGCGACGGTCTGTCGCGGCATCTCCAACCCCGCCTCGCCCGCCAGCCGCTCGACGGCCTCCGGAAAAGTGAGATTGTCGATGCGCATGGCGAAGCCGATCACGTCGCCATGCGCGCCGCAGCCGAAGCAGTGGAAGAAGCCCTTGTCGTCGTTGACGGTAAAGGAGGGTGTCTTCTCGTTGTGGAACGGGCAAAGCCCGGAATGCTCGCGGCCTTTGCGGACGAGCCGCACGCGCCTTCCGATCACCTCGGAGCAGCTCAGCCGCGCTCGGATCTCGTCAAGAAAACGCGGCGGAAAGGCCATGGTCTCCTGCGCTAAAGCGCCTTCGCGAGAATGGCGAGCATAGGCCAATAATTCAGTCGCGCGAACCTGTTGCCGCACCGCCTATGGGGAAAGCGGGGATAAGCCTCAGCCGAGCAGCTTCTTCACCGCGGCACTCGCCTTGGTCATGTCCATCTGGCCGGCATAGCGCTGCTTCATCGCCGCCATCACCTTGCCCATGTCCTTGATCCCCTGGGCCCCGGTCTCGCCGATGACCGCCTTGGCGGCCTGCTCGATCTCGGCGTCGCCGAGCTGCTTCGGCAGGAAGCCCTCGATCACCGCGATCTCCTCGGCCTCCTGGCGCGCGAGCTCGGCGCGGCCGCCCTGCTCGTAAAGCGCGATGCTCTCGCGCCGCTGCTTGATCATGGCCTGCAGCATCGAGCGGATCTCGTCCTCGGAGATGCCGTCGTAGTTGCCCTTGCTGCGCGCGGCGATGTCGCGGTCCTTCAGGGTCGACAGGATCATGCGCACTGTCGAGACGCCGCGCTCGTTGCGCGTCTTCATCGCTTCCTTGAGCGCATCGTTGAGTTGGGCGCGCAGCATGGCCTTCACCGTGGAGCCGGAAGATTGTGCGGGAAAGAAGGCAACATATACGAGAGGCGACGCTTACGCAATTGCGAAATTTCTCCCAACGTGTTGAAACACAACACTGTTTTTCCATCTCGCGCGCTTGACGCAAAAGCGCCGAACGCTTATCTAGCGCCTCAACGATTGCGCGCCGAGTCCGAGAGAGCCTCGCGCGCAAGCTCCCTCCAAGCAGCGAGGACACCGAACGATGCCGCCAGCCGCATCTCCGCCTGGCTCGCCCGCTTTCGCGCGCCAACCGCCCGGCGCTACCGCGTGCCTCGTGCTTGCGGATGGAACGGTCTTCTGGGGACGCGGCATTGGCGCTGCAGGCGCTGTCGTCGGCGAGGTCTGCTTCAACACGTCGATGACCGGCTACCAGGAGATTCTGACCGATCCGTCCTATGCCGGGCAGATCATCACCTTCACCTTCCCGCATATCGGCAATGTCGGCACGAACGAGGAAGACATCGAGACCACCACGCCGGCCGCGCGCGGGCTGGTGCTGCGCGCCGACATCACCGATCCCGCGAATTTCCGCGCGACCAGGCACCTCGACGGCTGGCTGAAATCCTTCAACCTGGTCGGCATCAGCGGCGTCGACACGCGCGCCCTGACGCGCCGCATCCGCGATCTTGGCGCACCGACGGGCACGCTGTGCCACGCCCCCGACGGACATTTCGATCTCGAAGCGCTGCACGCGAAGGCGAAGGCTTGGCCCGGCCTTGAGGGCATGGACTTGGCACTCGAGGTCAGCTGCCGGCAGACCTACACGTGGGACGAGACGAACTGGTGCCTCGGCAAGGGGTACGGCAAGCTCGCGACCCCGAAGTTCAATGTCGTCGCCGTCGACTACGGCGCCAAGCGCAACATCCTGCGCTGTCTATGCAACGCCGGCTGCGCGGTCACGGTCGTCCCCGCCAACGCGACCACCGAGGACATCCTGCGCCACAAGCCCGACGGCGTGTTCCTGTCGAACGGCCCGGGCGATCCGGCCGCCACCGGAAAGTACGCGGTGCCGGTGCTGAAGGATCTGCTAAAGCAGGAGGTGCCGATCTTCGGCATCTGCCTGGGCCACCAGCTGCTGTCGCTCGCATTGGGCGGACGCACGGAGAAGCTGGAGAAAGGCCATCGCGGCGCAAACCACCCGGTCAAGGACCTCAAGACCGGCAAGGTCGAGATCACGTCGCAGAACCACGGCTTCGTGGTGGTGCCTGACTCGCTGCCGGGCGACGTCGAGGTGACCCATACCTCGCTGTTCGACGGCACCAACGAGGGCATCCGTCACCGCTCGAAGCCGGCCTTCTCGGTGCAGTATCATCCGGAGGCCTCGCCCGGCCCGGAGGATAGCCACTACCTGTTCGACCGCTTCGTCGAAATGATGGAGCAGCGGTGATCGTCCGTATTTTCAATACTTGTCGAGTCCTCGGGGCGGGTCTGAACCCGCCCCGTTTTGCGATGGCGTACGTGTCCGCGAGTTGCGAAGAAGAAAATGCCCAAGCGCACTGACATCAAATCGATCCTGATTATCGGCGCCGGGCCGATCGTCATCGGCCAGGCCTGCGAGTTCGACTATTCGGGAGCGCAGGCGTGCAAGGCGCTTCGCGCTGAGGGATACCGCATCATCCTGGTGAACTCGAACCCGGCGACGATCATGACCGATCCGGGCCTCGCCGATGCGACCTATATCGAGCCGATCACGCCGGAGATCGTCGCCAAGATCATCGCCAAGGAGAAGCCGGACGCGCTGCTGCCGACAATGGGCGGGCAGACCGCGCTGAACACGGCGATGAAGCTCGCCGACATGGGCGTGCTGGCGGAGCACGGCGTCGAGCTGATCGGCGCCAAGCGCGATGCGATCGCCAAGGCTGAGGATCGGCTGCTGTTCCGCGATGCGATGGAGAAGATCGGCCTCACCTGCCCGCGCTCGATGCTGGTGACGTCGATGGCCGAGGGCAAGGTGGCGCTCGACTATGTCGGGCTGCCGGCGATCATCCGCCCGTCCTTCACGCTCGGCGGTACTGGGGGCGGCGTGGCGTACAACGTCGACGAATACGAGCAGATCGTCGCGGGCGGCCTGCGCGCCTCACCGGTCGGCTCGGTGCTGGTCGAGGAGTCGGTACTCGGCTGGAAGGAGTTCGAGATGGAGGTGGTGCGCGACCGCAAGGACAACTGCATCATCGTCTGCTCGATCGAGAACCTCGACCCGATGGGCGTGCAC
>DATAAP010000282.1:0-4843 GCA_036260035.1 Alphaproteobacteria bacterium
GCCTCGTGGGTTACCGAGTGATACGGCGTTAGCCGGTCCGCCGCAACGTGATCAACGTGACCTCACCGCGCGAGAAGAAGCGGACCGGCAGCCCGGACGTCCCGGCGCCGCGGCTCGTGAAGCCGTACATGTCGCCGTGGCGCCAGCGTCCGACCACGAATCGACGGCGGAGCTCGTTGGCCGTGAGCACCGGCACACCGCCCGGCAGGCAGACCTGGCCGCCATGCGTGTGGCCGCAGATGTAGAGCCGATAGCCCGCACGCGCGGCATTGAAGGCAAACTCGGGCGAATGCACCAGCGCTATGCGAAACCCCGGCGGCGCGACCGCCGCCGCTGCGTCGGCTGCAGGCGTGTAGAAGTAATGCACATCGTCGAAGCCGGTGATGTGCAGGGCAGCGTCGCCGCGCCGGATCGTGACGGTCTCGTTGATGAGCACGCGCAGCCCGAGTGCCTCGAGCGGCTCGACCATTGCGGCAGGATCATGGTTGCCCAGCACAGCGAGCTGGCCGTCCGCGGTTCGCGCCGCGCCGAGCACCGACGCCAGCGGGGCGAGCACCTGCTCGAACGGCCCATGGACGCGGCGGCGGTAGTCGCCGGTCAGCACCAGCAGGTCGGCCTCGCAGTCTGTGATCAGTGCCGCGATGCGCTCGGCCGTCCCCTCCAGCGTGTCGAAATGTGGATCGGCGATGTTGAGCAACCGATAGCCGTCGAATTCGGCCGGGAGATCGGGAAATTGGAAGATCTGGGAAGTGAGGCGGATGTCGAGCGCATTGCGCTGGCCGCGCCCGTGCAGCCCGGTCACGGTGAGCAGCGCGTCGAACACGCGCATCAGCCGCCGGAACTCCTCGCGATGGCGCGGCCGCGGGCCGAACGGAGTCTGTTTGGCGTCCTGCGTTTCAAGGGCGATGCGCCGCTCCAGCCAGCGCGCCCGCGCGGCCGGATCGGCCGCCTTCATGTCATCCGCACTGGGCGCGATGGCGAAGCAGGTGGTCGGCAAGCACGCAGGCGATCATCGCCTCGCCGACGGGCACGGCGCGGATGCCGACGCAGGGATCGTGGCGCCCTTTGGTCATGATTTCGGTCTCGGCGGCGGCGGTGGTCACGGTGCGCCGCGGCGAGAGAATCGAACTCGTCGGCTTGACGGCGAAGCGGGCGACGATGTCCTGGCCGGTGGAAATGCCGCCGAGGACGCCGCCCGCCTGGTTCGAAAGGAAGGCAACCTTGCCGCCCTGCATGCGCATCTCGTCGGCATTCTCCTCGCCGGACAGTTCCGCGGCGGCGAAGCCGGCGCCGATCTCCACGCCCTTGACGGCATTGATGCCCATCAGGGCGGCGGCGATATCGGCATCGAGCTTGCCATAGATCGGCTGGCCCAGCCCTGCAGGGACGCCACTCGCCACCACTTCAATGACAGCGCCAACGGAGGAACCCGCCTTGCGGACGCCGTCCAGATAGCCCTCCCATTGCTGTGCCGCCTGGCGGTCGGGGCACCAGAACGGATTATCCTCGATCGCGTCCCAGTCCCAACGCGAGCGGTCTATGCGGTGAGGGCCGATCTGTATCAGCGCCCCGCGCACGCTGACGCCGCTGAGCACTTTGCGCGCAATCGCTCCGGCGGCGACGCGCATCGCCGTCTCGCGCGCGGAGGCGCGCCCGCCGCCGCGATAGTCACGGATGCCGTACTTGGTCCAGTAGGTGTAGTCGGCGTGGCCCGGCCGGAACTTGTCCTTGATGTCGTCGTAGTCCTTAGAGCGCTGGTCCTCGTTCTCGATTAGCAGCGAGATCGGCGTGCCGGTGGTGCGGCCCTCGAAGACGCCCGAGAGGATCTTCACGGTGTCCGGCTCGCGCCGCTGCGTGGTGAAGCGCGACTGGCCGGGCTTGCGCTTGTCGAGCCAGTGCTGGATGTCCGCCTCGCTGAGCGGGATCCTCGGCGGTACTCCGTCGACCACGCAGCCGATCGCCGGGCCGTGGCTCTCGCCCCAGGTCGTGACCCGGAACAGCATGCCGAAGCTGTTCATCGCCTCAGCTTTTCGGCTTGAAGGTCGCCAGCATCTCCGCGACAGGCCCGGCAGCGTCCGTCGCCAGCATGCCAACGACGTGATAGCCGGAGTCGACGTGATGCACCTCGCCGGTCACGCCGGCGCTGAGATCGCTTAGCAGGTAAAGGCCCGCGCCGCCGACCTCCTCGATCGTCACGTTGCGGCGCAGAGGCGAGTTCAGCTCGTTCCACTTCAGGATATAGCGGAAGTCGCCGATGCCCGAGGCGGCCAGCGTCTTGATCGGACCCGCCGAGATGGCATTGACACGGATATTGGCCGAGCCGAGATCAGCGGCGAGATAACGCACGCTCGCTTCGAGAGCCGCCTTGGCGACGCCCATTACGTTGTAGTGCGGCATCACGCGCTCGGCGCCGTAATAGGTGAGGGTCACCAAGCTGCCGCCGTTCCGCATCAGCCTGGTCGCGCGGCGGCAGACATCGGTGAAGGAATAGCAGGAGATGTCGAGCGTGCGCAGGAAGTTCTCGCGGCTCGTATCGACGTACTTGCCCTTGAGCTCCTCCTTGTCGGAGAAAGCGATCGCGTGCACGACGAAGTCGAACCCGCCCCACTCGCGTTCAAGTGCTGCAAACGTCGAGTCGAGGCTCGCCGCGTCGGTTACGTCGCAGGGGAGCAGCCGGTCGCAGCCAAGTTCAGCGGCCAGCGGCCGCACCCGCTTCTCCAGGGCCTCGCCCTGATAGGTGAAAGCAAGCTCCGCGCCTTGCGTGGCGACCGCCTTGGCGATCCCCCAAGCGATCGAGCGGTCATTTGCCACACCCATGATCAGGCCGCGCTTTCCTGCCATCAAGAGTCGCGGCTCCGTCATGGTTGCTCCGTGCAAGGTTGTGAGAATCGGGCGTGATCCTACACCAAGCTCCGGCGCGCGCAAACGAACGTGCGACAAAATCGTACAAATGGCACGTTGCCGCGAGTCGCTGTCGTCCCTATCTAACGTTCCCTGATCTTCTCCGATAATCGCTCCTCCCCCACGAAAGGGCTCCCTGAATGGCTACCCACGCGGTCGTCGTCGATCTACCGCGCCTCATCGAGAGGCATGAACCGAAGCTTCTGACCGAATGGTTGCGTCTGATGGAGGCCGCGGGAATCCTGCAGAGCGGCCGGCTCGGCCGCGCCGAAGTTGAGCAGCAAAGCCGTAGGTTCGTCGAAGCGCTTCGCAAGGCCGTCGCCGGCGGCAATCTTAGCGATATTCGCGCCGGTTCTTTTGGCCCGATACGCGAACTCGTTGAGGAGATCGCCGAAGAGCGCGCGAAGCAGGGCTTCAGCGCCAGCGAAGCAGCCACGTTCGTCCTTTCGCTCAAGGAGCCGCTTTTCAACCTGATCGGTGCTGAGTTCGGAGGGGATCCGAAGCAGGCCATGGCACATGTCTGGACGCTCAACCTCCTGCTCGACAAGCTCGGCCTGCACGCGATGGAGGCGTACCAGCGCGGACGCGAGGAGGTGATCCGCCGTCAGCAAGAGGAGATTTCGGAACTCTCCACGCCCGTGGTCCAGCTGTGGGATGGCGTTCTCGCCTTACCGCTGATTGGCACCTTGGACAGCGCGCGCACGCAGGTCGTCATGGAAAATCTGTTGCAGCGCATCGTCGATACGGGCGCCGAGGTTGCAATCATCGACATCACCGGCGTGCCGACCGTCGATACTCTCGTGGCGCAACACTTGCTGAAGACGATTGCGGCGGCGCGGCTGATGGGTGCCGACTGCCTGATCAGCGGCATCCGGCCGCAGATCGCGCAGACGATCGTCCATCTCGGGGTCGAGCTGAACGTAGTCTCGAAGGCAACGATGGCGGATGCGTTCGCGCTCGCGCTTCAACGCACAGGTAGCATTGTAGTCCCGAAGGCCGCAGCAAAGCAGGCCTGATATGGAGAGAATCCCCATCCTGAAGATGGGCGAGTCGCTGCTCGTTACCATCCAGGTCGATATGCATGACCGGCTGGCGATGGCGCTGCAGGACGATCTCACTGCGCATATCGTCAAGCACCGCTCGAAGGGCGTGCTGATTGACATCTCCGCATTGGAGATCGTCGACTCCTTCATCGGGCGCATGCTCGACAACATCGCCACTATGTCGCGCATTCTGGACGCCGAGACCGTGGTCGTCGGCATGCGGCCGGCGGTCGCCATCACACTGGTCGAGCTTGGCCTATCGCTGAAGGGCGTGAGGACGGCTCTCAACGTCGAAAGAGGGATGGATCTCATCCGGGCAAGGTTGAACGGCGCGGATGCAGGTAATGGATACCATTCCGTCTGACGCGCTGCTTATCCGCACGCAAGACGACATCGTCAGGATTCGGCAGGTGGTCCGCGCGAAGGCAGCGGAGATCGGGCTGAGTCTGGTCGATCAGACGAAGATTGTGACCGCAGCGAGCGAACTCGCTCGCAACGCGCTCGACTATGGAGGAGGCGGCCACATGCGCAGCGAAATCGTCTCCCAGTTTGGCCGGCGTGGTCTCAAGCTTATTTTCGAGGATGCCGGTCCGGGTATCCCCGATATCGAGCAGGCGATGCGCGACGGCTTCACCACGGGCGAGGGGCTGGGGCTCGGCTTGGGCGGCGCGAAGCGTCTGTGCAACGAGTTCAAAATCGAATCCGCGGCGGGCAAGGGCACGCGCGTCACCATTGCGCGATGGAAGTAGCATGCTCGCCACTGCTGTGACGGATCAGAGCCATATCGCCCAGGCCCGACGGCTGGCTGCTCGGCTTGCATCTCAGTTCGGCGGCAATGATGTGAACATCAGCAACATCTCGATAGTCGCGACCGAACTCGCAACCAACCAGGTTCGCCA
>DATAAP010000283.1:0-3599 GCA_036260035.1 Alphaproteobacteria bacterium
GAGCTGGAGGTCCTGCTGGCGCACATAGTCGAGAATCGGCGCCGGCACATGCGGGTGACGGCCGACCAGGCGGCCTTCACGATCGGTGAGCGGCCCATTGTGCTTGACGATGCCCTCGAGCGTCTCCCAGGTGAGATTGAGCCCGTCGAACTCGGCGTAGCGCCGCTCCAGCAGCGTCAGCACGCGAAAGGTCTGGTCGTTGTGGCGGAAACCGCCATAGGGGTGCATCGCCTCATCGAGCGCCTCCTCGCCGGCATGGCCGAAGGGCGGGTGGCCGAGGTCGTGCGCGAGCGCCAGCGCCTCGGCGAGGTCCTCGTCGAGCCGGAGCGCGCGGGCGATCGAGCGGGCGATCTGGGCGACCTCGATCGAATGCGTGAGGCGCGTGCGGTAATGGTCGCCCTCGTGCGCGACGAAGACCTGCGTCTTGTGCTTGAGGCGCCGGAAGGCGGTCGAATGGATGATGCGGTCCCGGTCCCGCTGGAAGACCGAGCGCTCGGCGCTCTCCGGCTCCGGAAAGAGCCGGCCGCGCGACGCTTCTGGCCGACACGCATAGGGTGCCGCCCCGGCAAGCGTCGCCGGGCGATCGTGTGCAGCGGTCAGTTGGGCCATGGCGCCCGCGAACCTACAACACAAAGGTTAAAACGCAACATATTGGAAGCGCGACCGTTTTTGGGGTTGCCGGAGAGCCGGCTTAACCATGGGTCCGGCCGCCGATTTGACAAAGGAAGAGAACGGCTTACATAAGGAAAGCGCTCGCTCTACGCGCTATACTTGGCACCTGAGGACATCGATGAACGACGCCGCCGTCACACCCCGTACCGTCGAGCTGACCGACTCGGCCGCCCGCCAGATCGCCAAGATCCTGAGCGAAGACGAGTACAAGGGCATGATGCTGCGCGTCTCCGTCTCGGGCGGCGGCTGCAGCGGCTTCCAATACGGCTTCGCCTTCGACGACACCAAGCACGACAACGACCTCGTCATCCAGCGCGATGGCGCCACGGTGCTGATTGACGAGGTCTCGCTCGACCTGCTTAACGGCGCCAAGATCGACTATGTCGAGGACCTAATCGGCGCTTCCTTCGCGATCAAGAACCCGCAGGCCAAGAGCTCCTGCGGCTGCGGCAACAGCTTCGCGGTCTGAGCCGCACGTAAGCTTCTGGCTGTCGTTCAAGGGCGGGTCCAAGACCCGCTCTTTTCGTTTGCGCGCGGTGTCGAGTTCAGCGCGCCTCATAGTCGCATGCGCCAAGCCTCCGGGAGCGATATAGAGCATGCCGCATCTGCAATCGCTGCCTTCGACAAGGCAACTCTCGATCGCCTATACAGCGAAGTCGCCTGCTCCAGCCCCTTACCTCCATGCCTCCGCATAGCCGACTCGATGCGACCGCCGCGACCCTGATGGTCGTGCTTTGCACGCTGTGGGCGCTCAACCAAGTCGCGATCAAGATCGCTATTGTCGGCATTCCGCCTGTACTGCAGGCCGGTTTGCGCTCGCTCGGCGGCGCCGTACTCGTCTGGCTCTGGTCCAGCCTGCATGGCGTGAAGCTGTTGGAGCGCAAGGACCCGCTAGGCGCAGGCCTCTTCGTGGGTGTGCTGTTCGCGACCGAGTTCCTGTTTCTCTACTGCGGTCTCGCCTTCACTACCGCCTCGCGCAGCGTGCTGCTGCTCTACACCGCGCCGTTCGCGGTAGCGGTTGGGGCGCACCTGTTCGTGCCCGGCGAGCGCTTGCGCACGGTGCAAGTGGTGGGCCTCGTGCTCGCCTTTCTCGGCGTCGTGCTAGTATTCGGCGATGCGCTGCGACTGCCAACGCGGCAGGAACTGATCGGCGATGCGATGGTCTTCCTCGCCGCGATGCTGTGGGGCGCCACGACCATCGTGATCAAGGCGACGCGCCTTGCCTCCACGCATCCAAACAAGATCCTATTCTATCAGATCGCGCTCTCAGGCGTGCTGCTGACGGCGGTCGCCCCGCTGTTCGGCGCGATAAGCATCGATCTGCAACCGCTCGTGCTCAGCAGCGTCGCTTTTCAGGTTGTGATCGTCACCTTTGCGAGCTACCTTACCTGGTTCTGGCTGGTGACCCGCTATCCCGCCTCACGGCTCGCAGCTTTCTCGTTCCTGACGCCTGTGATCGGCGTCCCCGCCGGCGCCCTGTTGCTGGACGAACCGGTGTCCTGGGGCCTGCTGGTCGCGCTTGTCCTGGTGGCGTCGGGCATCTATCTCGTCAACAAGGCTCCGGCCCCAAGCGGTCCCGCCGCAGCCGCCTGATGAGAGCAGCGGCCACGGTCTGCGAGGGCAAGACTTCGCTAGATGGACGCATTTGGCTCGACGCCGTCTTTTTTGGTATTGCTTTTAGGGGGTGTTTCGTCCGCACGCGGACGCGCCGGGGTATTGCATGAGCATAGTTGAGTCCGAACGGCCCTCCCTTCCGCCACGCCTTCCCATTCTCGATCTCGACGACTCGCTCCTGGATCTGCTCCCGGCGGCGGTCTATGTCTGCGATGCGGCAGGGCTGATCGTCCGCTACAACCGCAAGGCTGCGGAACTCTGGGGCCGTGCGCCGCGATGCGGCGATACCGAGCAGAAGTTCTGTGGCGCGCATCGGCTGTTCTGGCCCGATGGACGCTTGCTGCCGCACGATCAGACCCCAATGGCGGCGGCGCTGCAGAGCGGCGTGTCGACGCGCGACCAGGAAGTCGTGATCGAGCAGCCGAACGGCAAGCGGGTATACGCGTCCGTGAATATCGACCCGCTCAAGGACGAGTCCGGTCGCATCGTCGGCGCCGTGAACTGCTTCGTCGATATCACCGCGCGCAAGCAGGCCGAAAAGAAGGCGCAGGAGGTGCAGACTTTGCTGCAATCGATCGTCGAGACGACGCCCGAATGCATCAAGATCGTCGCCCGCGACGGCACACTGCTGCACATGAATCCAGCCGGCCTGCGCATGGTCGAATGCGGCGATGCCGCGAAGGCGGTCGGCAGCTCCACCTTCGACCTAATCGCGCCCGAGGACCGGGCGACGTGGCGCGAGCACCACGAGCGCGTCTGTCACGGCGAGCGCCTGACCTGGCGGTTCGACATCGTCGGCCTGAACGGAACGCGGCGCCGGATGGAAACGCACGCTGCGCCGCTGACGATGCCCGACGGCACCGTGGCGCAGCTCGCCGTCACGCGCGACATCTCGGAACAGGCGCGGTACGAGAACGAGCTGCGGGACCGCGAGCGCCATTTCCGGGAGCTGCTCGAGGGCCTGCCTGCTGCGATCTACACGACCGATGCGGCCGGCCGCATCACCTTCTACAACCAAGCGGCGGCCGATCTCGCTGGCCGTCGGCCGGAAATCGGCGAGGACGACTGGTGCATCACGTGGCGCCTTTACAATCCGGACGGAACGCCGCTGCCGCACGATCAATGCCCGATGGCGATCGCGCTCAAGGAGAACCGGCCGGTGCGCGGCGTCGAGATCCTGGTCGAGCGCCCGGACGGCAGTCGCGCCATTGTCCTGCCCTATCCAACGCCCCTGCGCGATAGCGCCGGCAAGCTCGTCGGCGCCGTAAACGTCCTCATCGATATCACGGAGCGCAAGCGGGCGGAGGTCGCGC
>DATAAP010000284.1:0-2788 GCA_036260035.1 Alphaproteobacteria bacterium
CCATGGGTGAAACTGGCAGGGCGGCCAGCCGGGCCGCCGGCACGCCGAAAGTATACACCGACCGGCCTATGGCAAGATCAAGCAGATCGGCCGCGACCGCCGATGCCGTCGGCCCAGCCCCCGCCCCGCGACCCTCATAGACCGTGCTGCCGACGAAATTCGCCTCGATCACCACGGCGTTGAAGACGTCCTCGACATGGGCGATCGGTGAGTCGATCGGCACCATGCACGGATGCACGCGCTGCTCCAGGCCGAACTCGGTCAGCCGCGCGATGCCGAAGAGCTTGATGCGGTAGCCGAGCTCGCGCGCGAAGGCCATGTCCATCGCATCGACATGGCGGATGCCTTCGATATGGATGGCCTTGAAGTTCACTTCGGTGCCGAACGCGACGCCCGCCAGAATGGCGAGCTTGTGCGCGGCATCGATGCCATCGATGTCGAAAGCCGGGTCGGCCTCGGCGTAGCCGAGCTGCTGCGCTTCGCGGAGCACATCGTCGAAGGCGCGGCCGCTCTCGCGCATGACGGTGAGGATGTAGTTGCAGGTGCCGTTCAGGATGCCGTAGACGCGCGTGATCCGGTTCGCCGCGACGCCCTCGCGCAGCGCCTTGATGACCGGAATGCCACCGGCGACCGCCGCTTCATAGGCCAGCGCGACGCCCTTCACCTCCGCCGCCTTCGCCAACGCGGTGCCATGGATCGCGAGAAGCGCCTTGTTTGCGGTTACGACGTGCCGCCCGGCGCCGATCGCGGTCTCGATCGTCTTCTTCGCCGGACCGTCGCTGCCGCCGATCAGCTCGACGACTACCTCGGCATCCGCCTCTGCGGCGAGCTCCGCGGGGTCATCGAACCATGCGAGGTTCTGCAGCGGAACACCGCGATCCTTCTTGCGCTCGCGCGCCGACACCGCGGTGACCAGCAACGGCCTGCCGCAGCGCTTCTCAAGCAGCGGGCCATTTTCGGCAAGCAGCTTCAGCAGGCCGGCCCCGACGGTTCCAAGGCCAGCGACCGCGATCTTCAGAGGTTTGCTCACCGACTGAACCCGGCCACCCGCTTCTGCGTCGGCGGCTCCGGCAGCCGGTCCGCCTCGCTCAGGAATGTCCTGATGTTGCGAACGGCTTGACGGATGCGCTGCACGTTCTCGACCAGCGCCAAGCGCACATGCCCGTCACCGTACTCGCCGAAGCCGAGGCCAGGCGACACCGCGACATTGGCCTTCTCGAGCAGCAGTTTCGAGAACTCGAGCGAACCGAGATGCGCATATTGCGGCGGGATTGGTGCCCACGCGAACATCGAGGCCGGCGGGCTCGGCACGCGCCAGCCCGCCGCCGCAAGGCCGTTGATCAGCACGTCGCGGCGCTGGCGGTACAGCTCGCGGATCTCGCGCACGCAATCCTGCGGCCCGTTCAGCGCCGCGGTCGCCGCGACCTGCACCGGCGTGAAGGCGCCGTAGTCGAGATAGGACTTGATGCGCGCCAGCGCGCCGACCAGCGTCTTGTTGCCGGCGGCGAAGCCGACGCGCCAGCCCGGCATGGAGTAGGTCTTGCTCATCGAGGTGAACTCGATCGCGATGTCCTTGGCGCCCGGGATCTGCAGGATCGAGGGCGGCGGCGTGTCGGTGAAGTAAATCTCCGAATACGCGAGGTCCGACAGGATCCAGATCTTGTGTGCGCGGCAGAACTCGACGCATTCGCCGTAGAAGTCGAGATCGACCACCTGCGCCGTCGGGTTTGACGGGAAGCTGAGCACCAGCGCCAGCGGCGACGGCACCGAATGCTTCACCGCGCGCTTCAGGCTGGCGAAGAAATCGTGCCCCTCGCCGATCGGGATGTGGCGGATCGAAGCGCCCGCCATGATGAAGCCATAGGGATGGATCGGGTAGCTCGGGTTCGGCACCAGGATGATGTCGCCCGGGCTGGTGATCGCATTGGCGAGGTTGGCGAGGCCTTCTTTCGATCCGAGCGTGACGATGGTCTCCGTCTCCGGATCGATGTCGACGTTGAAGCGGCGCTTGTAATACGCGGCATGCGCCTTGCGCAGGCCCGGGATACCCTTCGACATCGAGTAGCGGTGCGTACGCGGATCGCGCACGGTCTCGACCAATTTCTCGACGATATGCGGCGGCGTCGGCGTGTCCGGATTGCCCATGCCGAGGTCGATAATGTCCCTCCCGGCGGCGCGTGCGCGGGCTTTCATCGTGTTCACCTCCGCGAACACATAAGGCGGCAGGCGGCGGATCCGGTAAAACTCGTTGTCCATGGCTCACACGCGCGGGGAAAGCGTCGGGGCTGAAGAGAAGGATTATCTAAAGCGCTAGGCGCTAATTTTCTACCAAAACGTCAATGCCCGCGCGGTTCTGGTCGGCGCGGTCAGGTGCCGCGGAGATGCGGCCGGCCGTAATCCCCAGTGCCACGAGCTCGTTGGCGATGGCCTGCCGCTCCTCCGCCGAGCGGCCGCCGACAAGGCGGATGCGGCCATTCGTCCGCTGCGCCATGGAGGCCGAGTCCTGCAGCACCTTGCGCTGGAAATCCGCCAGCGAGCCCCGCTCGCGGGGCGCGACCACCGTGCCCATGAACAGGCTGCTCGAGAGCTGCGGCCTAGGCGTCATGACCGCGGTCCGGGGCTCCGGAGGCGGCGCTTCCGCCGGGGCCGCGGTTTCCGAGTGGGCCGGCTCGGCCGGTACGGTGGTCGGCGCAGCCGGGCGGGTCACAGGGGCGGCGCGCGGCCGCGGCGGCGGCAGTGCGCGTCCGGGATCGATCGCCCGGAGCTCTTGGTCTTCCTGAATGGAGGC
>DATAAP010000285.1:0-9195 GCA_036260035.1 Alphaproteobacteria bacterium
TCGGAGCCGTGGTCATCGGTCAGAAAAATGCCACAGTTCAGGGGCTTGTTGCATCCCGAACCAAGGAGCCCGGTTTGCGCCGTCCGATCGCGATCGTCGTCGCCTTTCTCTTCGCCCTCTGCGGCGCGACTGCGCATGCGGAAGAGGCGGCGCCCGTCGACGTGCAGCTCGTGCTCGCGATCGATTCGTCCTCGAGCGTCACGATGGACGAATACTATCTGCAGCTCGAGGGGTATGCCGCCGCGTTCAAGCATCCCGACCTGCTCAAGGCGATCCAGTCCGGGCCGCAGCGCGCGGTCGCGGTCGCATTGTTCGAATGGTCGGGGCCTAGCCAGCAGGTTGTCAATTTCGAGTGGCGCATCCTCCGCGACGAGGCAAGCGTGACCGCGTTCGCGGAGGAGCTTGCGGTCGCGCCGCGGCTCGTGCTCGGCGGCGAGACGGCGATCGGCGACGCGATCGATTTCGCGGTGAGGCTGTTCGACGAGAGCGTTGGCAGCGGCGGCCGCCGCGTCATCGACATCTCGGGCGACGGAATCAGCAACCGCGGCCGCGAGGTGACCTCGGCGCGCGACGACGCGGTGTTCGTCGGCATCACCATCAACGGTGTGGCGATCCTCAACGAGGAGCCGCGGCTGGATGCCTATTACAAGGCGTTCGTAGTCGGCGGCACCGGCGCCTTTGCGCTTGCCGCGCGCGACTACGAGGACTTCCGGGACGTGATCATCAAGAAGCTAGTCCGCGAGATCACCACGATCGCCGCGGCACAGTGAGCTACTTCGCAGCGACGATCGAAATCTGCTTCTGGCGCAGCGCTTCGAGCTTGCCGAAGGCCTCGACCACGGGACCGAGCTGCGAGCGCTTGTCGGACGCGTTCTGACCGCCGTAGCGCGTCAGCGACAACTCGAGCGCCCGCAGCAGGTGCTCGGCGGTCTCGACCTGCTTCTGTTCGCAGGCTTGGTTAAATGCGGCTAGGATCTTGTCGCTGAGCCGTCGCAAGGTCTCGGACACCGGTGTCTCCTACGTGACAGAACTGGGTCGAACCGGCCAGGCCGGCCCGAGCCGCAGTGTGGCGCCTCGGCATTAAGGCTCGGTTAAGCAGTGCTGTCCGCCGGAGCCCCGCAGGTAAAGCGCGCTGACGTGCTTGCCTTAGCCAGCCGAAGTGGCGAGACCTTTTACACTCCGTGAAAACGGCCTTGATTCTCCAGCCATTTTTCTTGGCATCGGAATTGGGTAAGCGAACGCCCCGCGGCGCGCCGTTTCTGTTTTGGCGTTCGCCGATCCGCTGGAGCGCCGTCCCTTGCCAGTTTAGGCGTGCGCCGTCCGCGGCTCGGCCCAGACTGGGCGCACCAGGGCCATATAGACCCGGTACGGGATCAGCGCGAACAGCGCATATGCCAGCTTCACAACAAGATCACTTGCCGCCAGAAGGTCCCACGGCAGCGCCGTGCCGGCGAACGCCAGGCTGAAGAACACCGCGGTATCGACGATCGAGCCGAGCAGCGATGCGAATAGCGGCGCCTGCCACCAGGCCTGCCGGCGCAACCGGTTGAACACGGTTACGTCAAGCAGCTGCGCGACCAGGAAAGCCGCGCCCGAGGCAAGAGCGATGCGTGGCGTTGCCAGCAGCGCCGACAGCGCAACGCCGAAAGCAAAGCCCACATAGATGACTCGACGCGCGATGACGGGGCCATGACGGCGGTTGGTGAGATCCGTCACCAGGAACGTCGCGGGATAGGTGAACGCGCCCCAGGTGATCAGCAGCGGCAGGCCGAAAACCAGGCCGGCATCGATTGGAAACTGGACAAGAAAGTTGGAGGCCGCGATGAACACCATCATCGCCACAATCGGCCGCCAGTACGTTATCACCGCATCCATCACGTCTGCCGCTCCCGCCTAGCGCGCCTGGCGCGCGGCGCCCCGTGTACGACGAACGGCAGTGCGGATGCAATCGGCATAAGGCAGGTCCGGATTCCGTACCGCCGGGCCTGCCGGGGCTGCGCTAGACTACGGTCATGAGCGGTTATGGCCAGTTCTGTTCCGTGGCGCGCGCGCACGAGGCCCTCGGCGGCCGCTGGACCTTGCTTGTCGTACGGGAACTCCTGTGCGGCAGCCGGCGCTTCAACGACATACGCCGCGGGGTTCCGCGCATCTCGCGCACGATGCTCTCCGAGCGCCTACAGGCCTTGACCGCCATCGGCGCAGTCGCGCGCCGCGATGGCGCGCACGGACCCGAATACGAACTCACCCCAGCGGGCAAGGAGCTGGTTAGCCTGGTGGGCGCGCTCGGTACATGGGGACAGCGCTGGCTGCCGCGGCATGCTGCCCAAGAGGACCTTGATCTCGAGCCGCTGCTCGTCGACATGCAAAGGCGTGTACGCGGCGCGGCCTTACCTGCGACACCGATCGTCGTGCGCTTCGAGATCGCGCGGCATCGGCCGCGCTTCATGCTGCTCAGGAATCCGGAGGCGGCGCTCTGCAGCGAAAACCCTGGCTTCCCCGAGCCGGTCTGTGTTCGCGCGCCTCTCGCCGCGCTGGTCGCATGGTGGCGTGGCGACGTCGGTCTCGCCGAGGCTCAGCGCATGGGGCTGCAGATTAACGGGCCAAGAACCCTCGCGCGCGCCTTTCCGAACTGGTTCGACCGGTATCTTTTCGCGCATGTCGAGCCGGCATCCACAACGACCGCGAAGGCACGCTCCCGCCCTTCCCCGTCTCTCGCGCGAGGCCCCGCATGACCCTACGTATCGTTCGTCTCGGCGCGCGGCGCCTGTCGCAGGAGGGCACGCGGATCGGTACCGTGCGGCGTCCGCCGCGCGGCGTGCGCAAGGACCGCTACGCAGTCGAGAATTGGTATGACGTCTGGTACCCCGAGCTGGCGCCCAGCCCGACGTTGATGGCGCGCGCCAAGGCGGCGCGGAGCGCCAAGGAATGGAACGCGTTCGCGCGCGCGTTCCGCACGGAGACGAGGCTGCCCGGCCCGAGCCGAGCACTCGATCTCCTCGCCGCCCTCTCCCACACGGCGGATTTTTCGATCGGCTGCTACTGCGAGGACGAATCGCGGTGCCACCGCGCCGTGCTCCGCGCGCTCCTGGCCGAGCGCGGCGCGAAGATCGCCTAGTCGCACAACAGCCATGGCCACGCCTCGCGACATCCTGGATTGCATCGGCAACACGCGCATGCTCGCGCTGCGCAACATCGTACCGGCGAACGGCGCGCGCGTCCTGCTGAAGCTCGAAAGCGAGAACCCGACCGGCAGCATGAAGGACCGCATGGCGCTGGCGATGATCGAGGCGGCCGAGGCGGATAGACGCCTGCCGCCCGGCGGCAGCGTCGTCGAATACACCGGTGGCAGCACGGGGGTTTCGCTGTCGCTGGTCTGTGCCGTCAAAGGCTACAAGCTGCACATCGTCAGCTCGGATGCCTTCGCACAGGAGAAGCTCGACCACATGCGGCTTCTCGGCGCGAAGCTCCAGGTCGTGCGCAGCGACGGCGGCCGCATGACCGAGAAGCTGACGCGCGACATGATCGAGGCGGCACGCATCATCACCGAACAGACCGGTGGCTTCTGGACCGATCAGCTCAACAACACCGACCAGCTCGCGGCCTATCACCGCATGGCCGACGAGATCTGGGAACAGACCGGCGGCCGGATCGACGCCTTCGTCCAGTGCGTCGGGACCGCGGCATCGCTGCGCGGCAATGCCGAAGCCCTGCGTCGTAAGGCGCAAGTTCGCATCGTCGCGGTCGAGCCCGCCGAATCGCCGGTCCTGTCCGGCGGTCCGTCGGGCGCCCACAAGATCGACGGCGTCGGCGCGGGCTTCGTGGTGCCGCTCTGGCATGATCGCATCGCCGACCAGATCGAGCGCGTTTCCACGGATGATGCCAGGGCGATGGCCTTCCGGCTTGCCCGCGAGGAAGGCCTGTTCGCCGGCACGTCGACCGGTGCCAACGTCATTGCGGCTCTGCGCGCAGCCGAGCGGCTCGGACCCGGCGCGACCGTCGTCACCGTGATGTGCGACACCGGGATGAAGTACTTCAAGACATTCCACCCGTTCACCGCCGACAACGCCGCCGCGCCTATTTCCGCTGGAGTTGCCGCGGAGTCATAAGCCCCGCTTATTCCGCCATAAATTGCCGCCGATAAGGCCGGACGATCGGCAAAGCAATCCGTCCGCGCGGCCATTCACGCGCGCCGCACCATCGCCTATACGAGCGCCCCACGGCTCACTGCAGAGCGACCAAGCTCGTGCTGCCGCCGTCGATCCCGACCCATTGGAGGAATACCGTGAAGAAGAGACTCGTTGCGGCTAGCGCCTTCGCTGCCGCTGGCTTGCTTGCCGCCGCGGCGATCGCCGCGGACGGACATCACATGACCGTGCAGCCCGAGGCACTGAAGTGGACGGCGCCGGCCGCCTATGCCAAGGGCGCGCAGTTCACTGTGATCAAGGGAGACCCGACCAAGGAGGGCGTGTACGTCGTGCGCCTGAAGGTGCCTGCGGGATTCAAAATCGCGCCGCACACCCATCCGAATGACGAGAACGTTACCGTGCTTTCGGGTGCATTCGGTATCGGCACCGGCCCGAATTTCGACGAGAAGAAGGGCGAGCTGATCAAGGCCGGCGGCTACTCGTTCGTGGCGAAGGGCATGCAGCACTATGCCTGGTTCCCCGAAGAGACGGTGATCCAGCTCCATGGCATGGGCCCGCAGGGCATCACCTACGTCAATCCGGCCGACGATCCGCGCAAGACGAACTGAGCCAAGCGCGGCCGGTCTCTTCCGATCGGCCGCCCCCTCACCGAGCGAAGCGGCGCTCAGTAGTAGCGGCGGACACCCGCAGGATCGACCAGGTCCTGGACCTCTGGATGCCGGCGTATGTAGTCCGCGACGAACGAACAGAGCGGGATCACGCGTAATCCGCGCGCGCGGGCGGCTTCGAGCGCGCCACGAATCAGCCTGCTGCCGATTCCCCGCCCCTGCAGTCGCGCAGGAACTTCGGTATGTGTAAACGCCATCGTGTTGCCGTCGAGGCGATACATCGCAATCGCTAGGGTGCCGTCAACCTCGAGTTCGAAGCGTCGTGCTGGCGGATTGTCTCTGACCGTCGGAATCTCGTCCATTCTCTCACCAATCGTCTGGGCGGAGGTCTGTTCCGGAGGCCTGCTCCCCACGGACCTGCCGGGCAGCCTCAATGTGACTAGATCCCAGATCGTGTTTCCAGTAGCCAGCGGTTGACAACGTTGTATCGGGTGCGTCCAAGCTCGCTGTGAATGAGGGCGAATTCGTTGACCGCAATGCGGATAGGCTCGATCGCCTGAGCTGGTATCCACGTCGCGCCATAGCACAATGTCATGTGCGGCGCGAAACCTGCCGCTGCGCGCAACCCGGTTTTCCGCATGGCCGCGCCGAGCATCTCGTGAAGCTCCGACAGCGCATCGCTCTCGCCGAGCAGGACCAGAGGTCGCTTGCGCGCTCTGCCATCAGCCGATGGAAGCCTTTCGAAGCTCATGACGGCATAAAGAGTCATCTCGAAGCGGCGCATCGCGACCGCATTCCCGGCCTGCTGCGCCGCATAGACGATCTTGGTCCGCAGACGCTTGTAGTCGCCTACATGGTGCAAGGAGACGTGTAAGCAGTCCGTCTTGAGCCTCGTTCCTTCAATGCAATTCTTGCGAATGAATTCCTCTGCGAACCTCCGTACACGAACGGCCGTTTCGGGCGCCGGCAACAGTCCGAAGAACAGCCGCTCCGGATGTTTCGGCCTCGCGGGCAAGTCCCGATAGAACTCGAATGCGCCCTGCATTTGACTTCCACTGATGCCGGGTCGCCTTCGCTGCGAGGCGTAGATTAGAACATATCATGAACATATCCTCCATGCAACTTCTGCGTGAGTGCAGCGTTCTTTATCACGAAGGCCCGCAAGTAATTGCATTGCCAGCCTAACGAATGAGGAATGCCATGCCGAGCTTCACATACGCGCTGTTCGCGCGCGCCATGGCGGAGCGCAAGCAAGTCCTTTGCGTCTACGACGGATACCGCCGGGAGCTCTGCCCAGTCGTCATCGGCCATAGCGACGGGCAGGAAGTCGCGCTTGTCTATCAGTTCGCCGGTGGCAGCAAGAGCGGCCTTCCGTCCGGAGGCCAGTGGAAGTGTCTCCATTTGACCAAGGTGAGCGACGTCCAGCTTCGGGATGGCCGTTGGCATGCGCGCTCCCGCCACCAGCGGCAGCAGGCGTGCGTCGAAATTGTCGATCTCGACGTCAATCCTTCAAGCCCATACCACCCGCAGCGCCGTCTCGGCAGCTTGCCTCGCGGCACTCGCGGGCGCCGCAGCCGATCGAATGTCTAGCGAATCGGCATCTAGCTCTTAATGAAAGCCAGCAGGTCGGCATTGATTGTGTCGGCATTGATCGTCGGCATGCCGTGCGAAAAGCCCCTGTACGTCTTCAGGGTGCCGTTCTTCAGGAGCCTTGCCGACAGCGGCGCGGAATCAGCATAAGGCACGATCTGGTCGTCATCGCCATGCATGACCAGCACCGGCACCGTGATCTTCTTCAGGTCTTCGGTGAAGTCGGTCTGAGAGAACGCGACGATGCCATCATAGTGCGCCTTGGCGCCTCCCATCATGCCCTGGCGCCACCAGTTCCAGATCAATCCCTGCAAGGGTTTCGCGCCAGGCCGGTTGAACCCGTAGAACGGGCCCGCCGGGATGTCGTAGTAGAACTGCGCCCGGTTGGTAGCGACCTGCACCTGGAAGCCGTCGAAAACTTCTTTCGGTAGCCCGCCGGGATTGGCCGCCGTCTTCACCATTAGCGGCGGCACCGCGGCGATGATTGCCGCCTTCGCCACCCGGCTCTCGCCATGGCGCGCGATGTAGTGCACGACCTCGCCGCCGCCGGTGGAGTGCCCCACATGCACGGCGTTCTTCAGGTCGAGATGCGCGGTCAGCACCGCGAGATCATCGGCATAGTGATCCATGTCATGGCCCGCGGCGATCTGGCTCGACCGGCCATGGCCGCGCCGGTCATGCGCGATGACGCGGAAGCCGCGATCGAGGAAGAACATCATCTGCGCATCCCAATCGTCGGCCGAGAGCGGCCAGCCATGGCTGAACACAATCGGCTGCCCGGAGCCCCAGTCTTTGTAGAAGATCTCGACGCCGTCCTTCGTTGTGATCGTCGGCATGGCCTTGTCCTTTCGTTGTTGGGAGCTGCACGAAGCAGCATGAACAACATATGCGTCCGGCATGACAGTTTGGACTGCGCAAACCGACGCTCTGTGCTGCGCGAAATCTCTGCCCAATATCTGAGCAGACGCGCGCCGAGTCCTTACAAGAGCGATGCTGTTCTAGTGAGCGTCGCGAAACTATGGCGCGCAATCAGCGTCGTGCGGCGAACGCCTTTTCGTACTGCTCTGGCTTGAATCCTACGAGCAGCGTGCCGCCAATGTCGAGCACCGGCCGCTTGATCATCGATGGCTGGGCGACCATCATTGCGATCGCTTTCTTTTCGGTCAGGTCGGACTTGTCCTTATCGGGCAGCGCGCGAAACGTCGTGCCGGCGCGATTGAGCAGCGCCTCCCAGCCGGCCTCGCGCGCCCAGCCTTCGAGCACGCCGCGCTCGATCCCGGCGGTCTTGTAGTCGTGGAGGGCGTAGGCGACGCCGCGCGCGTCGAGCCACGCACGCGCTTTCTTCATCGTGTCGCAGTTCTTGATGCCGTAGATGGTGACCGCTGCCATATTGCTTGCGCCTCCGCACATGCCGCGCGCGTCGTGCGTAGCCGACTCTCGTTCACACCGCAAGATTCAGGTGGAAATTCACCTCCATCCGCACAAGATTCGTGCCATGGGCGAGATGCAACAGTATCGCGTGTTCGAAACCGCCGGCGGCTTCTGCGCGATCGCATGGAACGACACCGGGATCACGCGCTTTCAACTGCCGACATCCACGGCCGAGGCGACAGAGCGAAACCTGCGGCGGCGGCTCCCCAGCGCAGTATCCGGCACGCCACCGCCTCACGTAGCGAACGTTATCGAGGCGGCGCAACTCTATTTCGCTGGCGAGCGAGTGGACTTCTCCGACGTTCCGCTCGACCTGGACGGACAGGACGAATTCTTCCAACGCGTCTATGCCGCATTGCGCGGCGTCGGCTGGGGTCGGACGACTACCTATGGCGCGCTGGCAAAGGAGCTCGGCGCCGGGCCGGAGGCCGCCCGCGACGTCGGCCAAGCCATGGCACAAAATCCGGTGCCGCTGCTCATCCCCTGCCATCGCGTACTGGCAGCCGGCGGCAAGGTCGGCGGCTTTTCGGCACCCGGCGGCTCGGCCGCGAAGATTCGGATGCTCGAGCTGGAAGGCGTCCGCGTCGGCCCGCCTGAGCCGGTGCAACGCTCGCTGGAGTTCTAGCGTCGCGAGCCGGCGTGCGCTCAGGTGACTACGTGCGATGTAGGTTGTTGATGTCGGCACCTGCTCACGCTTCCGATCGCCGTTGGGCGCGACCTTCTCGGCGGTTGGGGGGCAGCGCGCCCTGCTCATGGCTGGCTATAGGCCATAGGCAAGCGCGGCGATTTCCTGCGTCTCGTTGCCTGCATAGAGCCGGCTGGCAAATGTCGTATTGACCCGGTGATTCAGCTCGTCAACGAGCGTCTTCGGCCGGCTTTCAGCTTGCTTGCGTTGCGAAACGTCAACAAGCATGTTGGCGGCGCCAACCAGCTTCCCGTCAGCGTCGTACAATGGAGTTGGATTTGGCATGAACGGCTAAGGTGGCGCGGCGGCGCTACGCCATTGCTTCCACCTCGCGGACCGGCAGTCTTCACAGGCGTGAAGAGGATCTCGTTTTTGAGCGTATTGCGGCGGAACAATGCAAAGGTTGTGGGGTCCGCGCAGAAGGCGATGGTGTTCGCCCATGGCTTCGGCTGCGATCAGAACATGTGGCGCTTTGTGTGGCCTGCCTTTGACGAGGAGTACCACATTGTCCTTTTTGACCATGTGGGCTGCGGCGGCTCAGACCTCTCCGCCTACCACCCGCAGAAATATGCCTCCCTTGAAGGCTATGCGGACGACGTCATCGAGATCTGCCGCGCGCTCGACATCACCCATGGCGTCTTCGTCGGCCACTCGGTCAGCGCGATGGTCGGCGCTATCGCCTCGCGCAAAGCGCCCGATATCTTCGACGACCTCGTCATGATCGGCCCATCCCCCC
>DATAAP010000286.1:0-9810 GCA_036260035.1 Alphaproteobacteria bacterium
TTCATCGGCTGCACGTCGGTCGATCAGCTCGAGCGCGACGCGGCGGCAGCCGCGCTCAAGCTTGCGCCGGAACTCGTGGCGGCCATCGACGCCGTGCACGCGCAGAACCCGAACCCCGCGCCGTAGCGCGCGTTAAGAAAGCGCCGGCACTTTACCCGATTTTCACCGCAATCGTGCGATACCGGGTTGAACGCCTGGCGCGAATCAGTTATCCCGAATTGCGAGCTTGGCAGAATGGATTCGCGCGCTCCGCCAAGCCGCGCCAGACTACCGGAGGCGCAATGATCCGCCTGTTCGTCGGCATCGGCCTTCCCGAGGACATCCGCGCGCGACTCTCGGGCCTTTGCGGCGGCGTTCCCGGCGCGCGCTGGGTGCCGCCCGAAAGCATGCACCTCACGCTGCGCTTCATCGGCGAGGTGTCCGAAGGCGAGATGGAAGACATCCATCACGCGCTCGCCGGCATCCGCACGCGCCGCTTCGACATCACAATCTCCGGCGTCGGGCACTTCGATACCGGCAGCGAGGTGCGGACCTTGTGGGCGCGCGTCGAGAAGAGCGTCGAGCTGCTGGCGCTGCAGGCCCGCGTCGAATCGGCGCTGGTGCGCACGGGGCTCGAGCCGGAGGAGCGCCGCTTCACGCCGCATATCACGCTCGCGCGGCTCAAGGACACGCCGGTGTCGCGCGCCTCGGCCTTCCTCGCCCACAATAACATGTTCCGTGCCGGCCCGATCCCTGTGGAGAGCTTCAGCCTGTTCTCCAGCTTCCGCCAGCGCGAGGGCGCGATCTATCAGGAAGAGGCCGAGTACCCGCTGATCCTGGCCGCGGCGTAACTGCTAGACTCCGAACTTGTCGAGCGTGCGCTCGACCTGCGCCGCGTAGCTGCCGCCGAACAGGCGCACGTGCACGAGCAGCGGATAGAGATTGTAGAGATCGCGCCGTGCCTCGAAGAAGCCGGGCCGCAGCGGGCGGCGTTCGCCATAACTGCGAAAGAACGCCTCGCCGACGCTGCCGAACAACGTCATGAAGGCGAGCTCGATCTCGGGATCGGCGAAGTACAGGGCCGGGTCGATCAGCCCGGTGATGCGGCCGCCGCGGCTCAGGATGTTGCCAGCCCAGAGATCCCCGTGGATCAGCGACGGCCTCGCGCCGTCATCGATCCAGCGCTCGAGCCGGCCGGCCAACGCGTCGACGCGCGCACGCGTGCGCGTCGGCAACCTTCCGGCACCAACCGCCTCGTCGGCCATGTGCAGCAGACGGTCGCCGCGGAAGAACTCGCGCCAGCTCGGCCGACGCGGATTGGGCTGCGACAGGCTGCCGATCACGGTATCGCGCTCGAAGCCGAATGAGTCGGACCCGATCGAGTGCAGGTTGGCGACGATCTCGCCGAGCTGTGCTTCCGCAGCTGCGGAGAGGCCGGCGCTGTCGCCTTCGAGCAGCTCGAGGATCAGCAGCGCGTCGTCAGCATGAAGAACCGCCGGCACCGGAGCGCGGGTGCGCTCGGCTAGCCAGCGCAGCATCCATGCCTCAAGCGCCAGTCCGCGCCCGTGCTTGACCACGACCTCGCGTCCATCGGCGAGAGACACCCGGCGAACGGCGGCGATGCAGCCGCCACCCATAGCGCTCGCTCCGACCACCCGGCTCGACAGGGCCTGCTCGATGGCACTCCGCGTCGCCGCGTCGAGGCTCATGGCAGGCCGGACTTGATATACTGGAGCAGCCGCTCGCAGCCGCGTTCGATCAGGTCGAGGGCGTGATCGAAAGCCTCAGCGCCCTGGTAGTAAGGATCGGGCACGTCGGTCAGGCGCAGCTCGGGTACATAGCTCATGAACAGGCGCACCTTGACTTTCGCCGCAGGCGGCGCCTGGCGTTTCAGAATGCGCTCATGTCCGCGATCGAGCGCAAGCAGAAGGTCGAAGCGCTCGAAATCATCGCGTTCCAGCATGCGCGCGCGCAGGTCGCGTATGTCGTAGCCGCGCCGCAGTGCATGCGCACAGGCGCGCGAATCGGGCGGATCGCCGACATGATAGTCGTGCGTGCCGCACGAATCGGCGGTGATGCGATGGGCGAGCCCGGCGCGTTCGACCATGGCGCGGAAAACGCCTTCCGCGGTGGGCGAGCGGCAGATATTCCCCGTGCAGACGAAAAGGACTTTCAGCATCGACGACCAGGCGCAGCGACACTGGCAGCAATAGCCGAAAGGGGCAGCCTTGCCCAAGTCCCACGTCGTCGGGGGGCAGGCACGTCGTCCCAACGAGTTCCGGGTTCGAGATAACAAAGAAGTAATGTATCGAGTCCACAATAATCGCATAAGCGGCGGCGGGCCCGCTCTGCGGTAGCGTGATGTTTCTAGGATTCCGTCTTGAGCGCTTCAAACGCCGACATCGAACAACCCATGTGATGGCGTAAGCACGCCCGAACGGCAGCGAGTAGCTCCAATGAGCCTGTACACCGTCACCGACCACGACAGCCGCGTCGTCGCCTTGCATGGGCAAGGCCTGACGCCGCTCGAGATCGCCGTCAAGATGTCCGACGTCCTGGTCGGCTTCGCCCGTCCGACCGAGGGCTATGTGAAGGCGCGACTGCTGGCCTTGGGTCTGCAACCGCACCGCTCGCAACGCGCGCTGCGCTACGGCAAGTGCAATAGCCGCGCGAACCGGCGCAAGCGCGCCGCCTCCAAGGAGCTTGGCGCGACGCTGCCGGCGGCGGCTTGACGGCACGAGGGCGGGATTCCGGCGCGCGTGGAATCCCGCTAGCATCGGTCCGGTATGACCGGACCATCGATCGTCATCCTCACCGGCGCGGGAATCTCCAAGGAATCGGGCCTGCACACGTTCCGCGACGCCGATGGCATCTGGGCCACGGTGCGGATCGAGGATGTCGCGACGCCCGAAGCCTTTGCGCGCGATCCCTTGCGCGTCCATGCTTTCTACAATGCGCGCCGCCGCGCCCTGTTGCGCCCAGACGTGGCGCCCAACCCCGCCCACCGCGCGCTGGCACGGCTCGAGGCGGAGTGGGGCGGGCCCGTGCTGCTGGTCACGCAGAACATCGACGATCTGCACGAGCGCGCGGGCTCCAGGAACCTCCACCACATTCATGGCGAGATGCTGAAGGCGCGCTGCGACTCCTGCGGTGACGTGCGTGGCTGGACAGATGACCTCGATACGGCTGTCGCCTGCGCCGCATGCGCCCGGAGCGGCAGGATGCGGCCGCACGTGGTGTGGTTCGGCGAGATGCCGTTCCACCTTGACGAGGTCTATGCGGCGCTCGCACGGTGCGACCTGTTCATCTCGATCGGCACGTCGGGCAACGTCTATCCCGCCGCCGGCTTCGTTGCCGAGGCGCGCGCCGGCGGCGCCCACACTGTTGAGCTGAACCTCGAACCATCGGAGGGGTGCTCGCACTTCGCCGAGCGCCACTACGGGCCGGCGGGGACCATCGTGCCGGATTATGTCGAGCGGCTGCTCGCGCGCGGCCTTCGATCATGAGGATCCGCGCCGTGCTCTCCCGGCGTTCCTTTCTTGCCGCGGCCGGGGTCGCGGCGTGCGCGCCGCTTGCGGAGCCAGTGCCGGATGAAGCGGTCGGCCTCGATGCGCTCGCCGCGGCCAAGGGGCTCCGCTTCGGCGCCGCGTTGCAGCCGCGCCATTTCGCCGATGCGGCGTATGTCGCGGTGGTGCGGCGCGAGACCGGGGTCATCGTCGGCGAGAACGCGCAGAAATGGCACGTGATCGCGCGCGACGCCGCGCCCAACTACGCCGAGGCCGACGCGCTTGCCGGTTTTGCCGCAGTGAACGGCTTGCGCCTGCGCGGACATGCGCTGCTTTGGTATCTGCACGTCCCGACCTGGTGGGAGCAACTCGGCGATCGCGCTGCCGCGGAGCGCGCGATGCTCGCCCACCTCGAACGCACGGTCAGCCGCTATCGTGGCCGCATCGCCTCGTGGGATGTCGTCAACGAGGCGATCGAGCCGGCGGATGGCAGGAATGACGGCCTGCGTCGCGCGGTGTTCCTCGACCGCTTCGGCGACGGCTATCTGCAGCGTGCCTTCGCGGCAGCGCGTAATGCCGATCCAACCTGCCAGCTCGTCTATAACGATTACGGCTTCGAATATGCGACGCGCTGGCATGAGCGGCGGCGCCGCGCTCTGCTGGACCTGCTCGCGCGGTTCCGCCGCGACGGCACGCCAATCGACGCGGTGGGGCTGCAAAGCCATCTCGTCGCGGGGCAGGCCTTCGATGCAGCGCTGTGGCGCCGTTTTCTCGCCGAAATCGCGGCGATGAACTACCGCATCGTCGTCACGGAGCTGGACGTGACCGACGCAGCACTGCCGGCGGATATCGCCGCGCGCGACGCGGGCGTGGCGGACGAATACCGCCGATTTCTCGATGCAACCCTCGACGAGCCCGCGGTCGAGGCGGTGCTCACCTGGGGCCTGACGGACCGCTGGAGCTGGCTGCGCAGTCCTGCCGCGACGCCGCAAGCGATCCGCCGCGACGGCGCTGCCGCGCGGCCGCTGCCCTTCGACGATGCGCTGCGGCGCAAGCCGGCGTGGTCGGCGATCGCCCGGGCTTTCGCTGCGGCGCCGGCGCGGCCGCGCGCATGAAGAAGGCGGAGCGGGCGCTCGAAGAGGCCGTCGCCGCGGCGCGCGCCTGCACGATCTGCGCGAAGGAGTTGCCGCTCGGTCCGCGGCCGGTGCTGCTGGTGCGGCCGACGTCGCGCCTGCTCATCGTCAGTCAGGCGCCGGGTACCCGCGTGCACGAGACCGGCCTGCCGTTCAATGACCGCAGCGGCGACCGGCTGCGCGCCTGGCTCGGCATCGACCGCGACACGTTCTACGGCCATCCTAATATCGGCATCATGCCGGTCGGGCTGTGCTATCCGGGCGTCGACGAAAAGGGTGGCGACCGCCCGCCGATGAAGATTTGCGCGCCCACATGGCATCCGCGCATCCGGCCGCTGTTGCCGCGGATCGAACTGACGCTGCTCGTCGGCTCCTATGCGCAAGCCTACTATCTCGGAGCGCGGCGCAAGACGCCGATGACGCAGACGATCGCGGCCTGGCGCGAGTACCTGCCGGAGTTCCTGCCGCTGCCGCACCCGTCATGGCGCAATACCGCCTGGCTGAAGCGCAATCCCTGGTTCGAGCGCGAGGTGGTGCCGCATCTGCAGCGGTGCGTGCAGGCAATGCTGAAGTCTTGACGAAGGGCGGCGTATGGCGAGGAGCCACACGCCGCCGCTTGCTATCGCCTAGGCAGCGCGGATGCTGCTGAGGAACTTCGCCACTTCGCCGCGCAGGTGATCGCCCTGTTGGGCGACTTGCGCCGCAGCGGTGCGGACTTGCGCCGCTGCCTTGCCGGTAGAGTCGGCCGCAGCGCTCACGCCAGTGACGTTCGACGAGACCTCCGAAGCGCCCGCAGAGGCCTGCTGGACATTGCGCGCGATCTCCTGTGTCGCGGCGCCCTGCTCGTTGACGGCGGCCGCGACAGTCGTCGTGATCTCGTTGATCGAGCTAATCGTCGAGACGATCCCGCGAATGGAGGTGACGGCGCCGTTCGTTGCGGCCTGGATGGCGCTGATCTGCGCCGCGATCTGCTCCGTGGCCTTGGCGGTCTGGTTGGCGAGGCTCTTCACCTCGGAGGCCACGACTGCGAAACCCTTTCCGGCCTCGCCCGCGCGAGCGGCTTCGATCGTGGCATTCAGCGCCAGCAGGTTGGTCTGGGCCGCAATGTCGTTGATGAGTTTCACGACATCGCCGATCTGCTGGGCGGACGCTGCGAGGCCCTCGACCTCCTTGCTGGTGCGATCGGCCTCGCCGGCCGCCTTCCCGGCAATGCGCGTCGAATCCTCGACCTGGCGGCTGATTTCGGCGATGGAGCTGGAAAGCTCTTCGGCCGCAGACGCCACCGTCTGGACGTTGGTCGAAGCCTGTTCGGCCGCCGCAGCCGCAGCGGTCGATTGGCGGCTGGTCTCCTCAGCCGTACCGGCCATCGAGCTGGCTGTGCCCTGCAACTGGCTTGCAGCGGTGCCAAGCGTCTGCAAGGCGCCCGCGGTGGACTGCTCGAACTGGCGCACGGCGGCCTCGATGGTCCTCTGCCGCTGCTCTTTCTGCTCCTGTTCCTTGCGCTGCGCTTCGGCCAGCCGTTCACCCTCGATCATGCTCTCTTTGAAGACGAGAACGGACTTGGCGAGCGCTCCGATCTCGTCGTGACGATTGGTCTCGGGGATCTCGGTGCGGTATTCGCGGCGCGTGAGGCGCTCGACGGCCTGGCTCAGGCCGACAACCGGCGTGACGACGCGCCGTACGAAGAAGAAGTAGAGAATCGCAGCCACACCCGCCGCGAGCAGCCCGATGACGATCTCGGCGATATGCATCATCGAGGCGGCGGCGTCCTGCGCCTCTCGGGCTTCTTTCTCGGCCCTGCGGTTCATGGTCCGCTGGAATTCCTGCAGCGGATCGACGATCAACTGCTTGTTGCGGTCGTAGGTCTCGTCGAACATCAGCTTGCGTGCGTTCTCCAGATCGCCCGCGGCGACCGCCTTCATGGCGGCATCTTCCGTCGCGATGAGCGCATCGGAGTTCCGCTTCGCCTTCTCGATGAGCTCGAGCTCGGATTTCGGCGCGCCGAGCTCGGTCAGACGCTTAACGACTCGGTCGCGCGTCTTTGTCTCATTCACTTCGCGCCAGTAGCTGTCGAAATGCTTCTTGGCACCGAAAATCGTATAGCGGCGCGCCTCGTTGGTCAGGAAATCCGACGCGTTGGCGAGATCGAGGCCGAGTTGCTTGAACTCGGCTTGTCGCGCTACGGCGAGGCGCTCTGCCTCCAAGCTGCGATTGACGAGGAAAAGCAGCCCGATGATAGCAACAGCGACCACGATGACGCTGCCGACGATCAGTTTAGTGCGTGCGGCGAGACTGGCATTTGAAAGCATGCGCGTAGACCCCGGTATGTGTGCTGACCGAAAAAATGGCTCCGTGCACAATTTTTACGCCGCACATCAACAAGGTCTTAAGTTTGTGGACGCGAGGCATGCGACCGAGGAATGGCAACATTGCATCGACTCGACACCGTACTTGAGGATGTCGCGAAGCGTGTGCAACCAAGCTGATGCGATCACCCCCGCGTGTAAGAGATCGTGCTGCGATGCAGCACAGCGCGCGTACGGTGATCGCCTTCCATCCAGTAAACGCCAAAGCCCCTCGTGGGTACACTGGGTCGCGCTTCGGCGGTTCGCGGGCGACCTCGCGCTTGGCCCCGAGAGTCCCGACGCATATGCGGTCTGAAGTCTGAGCTGTAGACAAGCTGCCGCCGGATTGGCACGGTCGCCCTCATGTTCACGACGCGGCCTGAAATCCGCGGCACGTTTGGGGCTGTCGCCTCGACGCACTGGCTCGCCTCGGCAATCGCAATGGGGATGCTAGAGCGCGGCGGCAATGCGTTTGATGCGGCGGTTGCCGCCGGATTCGTCCTGCAGGTGGTCGAGCCGCATCTCAACGGGCCGCTCGGCGAAGTGCCGATCTTGACCTGGGATGCGCGCAAAAGCCGGGTCGACGCGATCTGCGGCCAGGGCGTGACGCCAGCGGCCGCGACCATCGAGGCGTTCAGGGGGCTCGGCCTCGACATGGTGCCGGGGACGGGGCTATTGGCCGCCTGCGTGCCGGGCGCGTTCGATGCGTGGATGCGGCTGCTGCGCGACTACGGCACGATGAATGTCGCCGACGTGCTGGCGCCGGCGATCCATTATGCCGGCGCCGGATATCCGCTGGTCTGGCGCATCCCGGCCGCGATCGCGGCGGTCGCGGCCCATTTCAGCGAGCACTGGCCGACCTCCGCCGCGGTCTATCTGCCGAACGGCAACGTGCCGGCGACCGGCAGCCTGTTCCGCAATCCGGCCCTTGCGGAGATGTATCGCCGCATCGCCGAGGAGGCGGGCGGCGTCGCTGGCCGCGAGGCGCAGATCGAGCGGGCGCGCAACGCCTGGTCGCAGGGCTTTGTCGCCGAAGCGATCGACCGCTTCTGCCGCACGCAAGAGATCATGGACACGTCGGGCCGCCGCCATAGCGGGCTGCTCACCGGCGACGATATGGCGCGCTGGGAAGCCACGGTCGAGCGCCCGCTCACGCTCGACTATCATGGCTACACGGTCGCGAAATGTGGCGCGTGGTGCCAGGGTCCGGTGCTGCTGCAGCAGCTCGCACTGCTCAAGGGCTTCGATCTCGCTGCCATGGACCCGGTCGGTGCCGATTTCGTGCACACCGTCACCGAATGCGCGAAGCTGGCCTTCGCCGATCGCGAGGCGTGGTATGGGGACCCGGATTTCGTCGACGTGCCGGTCGCTGCGCTACTGAGCGACGCGTATGCAGATAAGCGTCGCAAGCTCGTCGGCCGCGAGGCGTCGCTGGCGCTGCGGCCCGGCTCGCCCGATGGCCGCGTGCCGTGCCTGCCGGCGCGGTCCGGAAAGGGCCCGGAGGCGCTGTCTGCCGGCGCCGGCGAGCAGACGATGGCAGGCGTCGGCGAGCCGACGACGCGGCGCCACGCCGAGCCGACCGTGGGCCGAGACGGCCGCGCCGCGGGCGACACCTGCCATGTCGATGTGATCGACCGCTGGGGCAACATGGTCGCGGCGACGCCGTCGGGCGGCTGGCTCGCGAGCTCGCCGGTGATCCCGGAGCTCGGCTGCGGCCTGACCACGCGCGGCCAGATGTTCTGGCTCGAGGAGGGGCTGCCGACCAGCTTGGCACCGCGCAAGCGGCCGCGCACGACGCTGACGCCGTCGCTGGCGCTCAAGGACGGCGCGCCATATATGGCGTTCGGCACGCCGGGCGGCGACCAGCAGGACCAGTGGTCGACCCTGCTGTTCCTGCACCATGTGCACCACAGCATGAACCTGCAGGCCGCGATCGACGCGCCCGCCTTCCATACCGAGCATATGCCGAGCTCGTTCTGGCCGCGTGCAGCGCGGCCTGGCGTCCTGGTGCTCGAAGGGCGTTTCGCGCCTGCGGTATGCGATGCGCTCAAGGCGCGCGGCCACGTCGTCGAGACGGGGCCCGACTGGTCCGAAGGCCGCCTCTGCGCCTGCGCGCAGGAACAAACCGGCGACGGAAAGATTCTCAAGGCCGCGGCCAACGCGCGCGGCATGCAGGGGTATGCACTCGGCCGCTGAGCCGGAATCAAAGATAGGAGACGGGGAATGGGACCGAAGCTTTTCTTGACCTGCGTCGCGCTCTGTGTGCTCGGCTCGGCCGCATCGGCGCAAGATATGCGCATCGGCCTGCAGGTCGATCCCGACATCCTCGACCCGGCGAAGAATTTCAGCTTCGTCGGCCGGCACGTGCTGTCGCCGCTATGCGACAAGCTTGTGGACATCACGCCCGACCAGAAGATCGTGCCGCAGCTGGCGCTGTCCTGGCAGACCGCAGTCGACGGCAAGTCAGTTGATATCAGGCTGCGCCCCAACGTGAAGTTCCACGACGGCGAGCCGTTCAACGCCGAGGCGGTGAAGTTCAATATCGAGCGCATGCTTACCCTGCCGGACAGCCGCCGCAAGAGCGAGATCGGGCTGGTCACGGCGGCGGAGGTGGTCGACGAGCTGACGGTGCGTCTGCGCCTGTCGGCGCCGTTCGCGCCGCTGATGGCGCAGTTCACCGACCGCGCCGGCATGATGGTGTCGCCGAAGGCCGTGCGCGAGGCGGGCGATGCGTTCGGCAACAAGCCGATCTGCGCCGGCCCCTACCGGCTCGTGCAGCGCATCGTGCAGGACCGCATCGTGCTCGAGAAATTCTCCGAGCACTGGAATGCCGGCGCGTACCATTTC
>DATAAP010000287.1:0-6423 GCA_036260035.1 Alphaproteobacteria bacterium
CGACGCGGCGCCGACGACCGAGAAGAGCCAGAAGGCCGGCTTCGGCCGCTCGCCGCCCCGGATGACGCCGAAGATCGCGGTCGCGAGCGGCAGGAGGCCGATGAACACGATCGAATGGGCAGAGGTGATGTGCTGGAGCGCGAGGGCCGTCAGCAGCGGGAAGCCGACCACCACGCCCAGTGCCACCACCGCGAGCGGCACGACATCGCCCTGCTCCGGGCGCTTCTGACGGAGGGCGAGCAGCAGAGCCGCGCCGAGCAGTGCTGCGATGACCGCGCGGGCCGAGGTGAGGAAGAGCGGCGTGAAGCCGCCGACCGCGACCCGCGTCGCCGGCAGCGAGCCGCTGAAGATGATGACGCCGAGCAGGCCGCTGCCCCACCCTTCCGCCGTGCGCTGCATATGGTCTCCGTCGCGTGTCCCTCGGGATAGCGCAGGAGGGATTGTGACGACAGCGACACTCCAATACGGTTGGACCAAACAGTACGGATGCAAGGAACCACACAGTTGGCCAACCGTGTGACCCAAAGCGGCGGGACTGCGCCGCGCACGCAATCGGTTATGGCGGCGATCCGCCGGCTCATGGCGAGCCGCGCGCTCACGGCCGGCGAGAAGCTGCCCTCGATCCGCAAATTCGCTCGCGACATGCGGGTCTCGCCGTCGACTGTCGTGGAGGCCTACGACCGGCTGGCGGCGGAAGGGCTGATCCGGCCCCGTCCCGGCTCCGGCTTCTACGTCGCCGGCGCCGTGCCGCCGCTGGCGCTGACCGAGGTCGAGCCGAAGCGCGACCGCGCGATCGATCCCTTCTGGGTGTCGCGGCAGTCCCTTGATGCCGAGCCCGCGATGCTTCGACCCGGATGCGGCTGGCTGCCCTCCGACTGGATGCCCAACGACGCGATCCGGCGGGCGATCCGCGCACTCGCCAAGGCCGACGACGCGGTCCTAGCGGATTACGGCGCCACGCGCGGATCCCTCGCGCTGCGCCGGCTCCTCGTGCGCCAGTTCGCCATCGAGGGGATCGAGGCGGGGGCCGACCAGATCCTGCTCACCGCGTCGGGCACGCAGGCGATCGACCTCGCCCTTCGATTCCTGCTGAATCCCGGCGACACCGTCCTGGTCGACGATCCCTGCTACTTCAACTTCCTGGCGCTGCTGCGCGCCCACCGTGCCAAGATCGTCAGCGTGCCTTACACGCCGACGGGCCCGGACATCGCGCGCTTCAACGAGGCGCTGGGGGCCCATCGCCCGCGCCTCTACGTCACCAACGCGGCGCTTCACAATCCAACCGGTGCGACGCTATCCCCGCAGACTGCCCACCGCATCCTGACAGCGGCGGCGGCGCATGACCTCACCATCCTGGAGGACGAGATCTTCGCCGATTTCGAGCCGGAGCCCTCGCCGCGGCTCGCTGCACTCGACGGACTCTCCCGCGTGGTCCGGATCGGCAGCTTCTCCAAGACGCTTTCGGCCTCCATACGCTGCGGCTACATCGTCGCGCGGCGCGACTGGATCGAGGGCCTCCTCGATCTCCAGGTGGCGACGAATTTCGGCGGGCCGAGCCCCGTCGCGGCCGAGCTCGTCTTCAGGACGCTCAGCGACGGCAGCTACCGCAAGCACCTGGCCGGCCTGCGCAGCCGCCTGGCGAAGCGGCGCCGGGAGATCGTCGGCCAGCTTGAAGCGTTCGGCGTCCGCGCGTGGACGCTGCCGCGTGGCGGCTTCTATCTCTGGTGCCGCCTGCCTGACGGACGCGACGCGGCCGAGGTCGCGAAAGCAGCGCTGCGCGAGCGCGTCGTGCTCGCCCCGGGCAACGTCTTCAGCGTCACGCAGTCCGCCACCGATCTCATGCGCTTCAACGTGGCACAGATGAATGCCCAAGCGCTTCGCACTCTCGGCCAAGCACTTCGATGACATCTGCTTGGCACTGGCGCGCCCTGCTTGACCGCTCGCGCCCCGGCACGATTTCGCCTCAAGCGAATTGCGCGAGACCGTAGCCAACGGACCAATTCTCTTTCGCGGCTTCGAGAATATTCACGAACACGTCCTCCGGCCGGATGCCGGGGCTTTCGCCGAGCAGCTCCGCGATCCGCCGGAACAACGCTTTCTTCTGTTCCACGGTGCGGGTGTTGAACACGGTGATCTGGATGAACACGAGATCGTCGCTCCGCGCGATGCCAAAGGCATTGCCGTACCGGAAGTTCGCGGCCTCGTGCTCCGTGATGGTCATGAACTGGTCGTCTTCGGGCACGTTCAGCGCTTCGCGCATCGCGCGGTAGAGGCTGTCGAAGATCGCCTGCCGGTAGGCTTCCGGCTTTCCGGCGCGCAGAGAGATGTGAAGGAGCGGCATCGCGGTTCTTTCCATTCCTGTCCTGGCCTGACGATCAGGTGGGCGCGTGGCCTGCCGATGGTCAGCTCTGACTGTCGTCGGACTCGACGTGAAAGCCTTTCGATGTGATCAGCCATTTGCCGTCAATTCGATGCCATGTCAGGTGATCGACGAACCGCATAGCCGAGATCCTCACACGGACCTTGACCAAGGCCTGAGTGGTCGACGCGAAATCGACAAGTAAGATCTCGTCTTCGCGGGGCGAATTGAGCGACTTCGGTGACTGACGCTTGTTGAGGATCTCTCTGTACGTATCCATCGACCAGGACACCATCTTGCCGTCCCGGAAGCCGTGCAGGTGGCTTGACCTGTAGAACACATCGTCAAGGCGCGACGTATCGCAGTCGTACATCAGGTCGAGATATGCCTGCACGGTTTGCATGAGCGAGGTCATGCAAGCCGCGCTGATCTTTGGTGCCGTCCTCGGTTCGACGCGAGCCAGCGTGGATTGAGGAGGAGTCGCAGTCATGGTGACCTCCTAGTTGGACATGGATGGGCGGCTACCATCACGCGATAAACGCAGTCGAAGATCGCCTGCCGGTAGGCTCTCGGCTTTCCAGCACATGGCGAGATGCGGGTGAGCGGCATCGAGGGTCGGTCCTTCACGTTCGGCCGTTCCTCAACCATTACACGCCGCCCAGCTATTTTGATATGCTATGGATATTGATTTCAGCGATAATAGTTGAAAATGATAGAACGCCCGCTCGACTTGGATGCCGTCGAGGCTTTCGTCCGAATCGCAGAGCTCGGCAGCTTCACGCGCGCGGCTGAAGCCATGCGGACGACGCAGGCCGCGGTCAGTTTGAAGCTGAAGCGGCTCGAAGCGAGGCTCGGCGGCCGTCTCATCGAGCGGACGCCCCGGTATGTGCAGCTTTCGGCGCGGGGCGCAGCCTTCCTCGAACACGCCCGCGAGCTCTTGGAGGCACACGATCGCGCGCTCGCCGTGTTTGCCGGCGCCCGGCAGCGCCTGACCATCGGCATCAGCGACCATGTTGCGGGGCCGGAGCTCCCCGCGCTGATCTCGCGTATGAACGCGCAAGATCCGCAGCTGTTGATCGAAATCCGGATCGGATCGTCGGGTGACCTGCTTCAAAGCTTCGACCGGCGGGAACTCGACACGGTAATCGTCCGCCTTCATCTCGGGCGGAGCGATGGGGAAATTCTTACCGAGGAAAAATTCGGCTGGTTCGCGGCACCAGGGTGGCAGCATCGCGCGGGCGAGCCCCTGCCGGTTGCCACCATGGCTGAGCCGTGCGGCGTGCGTGCGATCGCCGGGCAGCTTCTCGATGCGGCCGGCGTGCCCTGGACAGAGGTATTCGTCGGCGGCGGCGTTCCGGCGGTCGCCGCGGCCGTCATGGCCGGGCTGGGCGTTGCTGCATTGGCGCCGCGCATGCTGCCGTTTGGCGCAGTTGACGTCGGCCCCAAGCTCGGGCTTCCCGATCTACCGCGCTTGCCGGTTCTGCTTCACACAAGGGTCAAGGACGGCCGACCGCGCGATGCGCTTGCCGCGCTCTCGGCTGCCTTCAGGAGCGCGGTGCGAGGCTAGCGAACGCTGCCGGCAAGGCGCTCACAGCCGGTTCCACAGCTGAGGGTCAAGCGGCTGAGACGCTTTCAGGCCGTTTTTGTGTTTCGGCCTCCAACATTGACCATTTCGGCGTCTAATGTTGACGTGTCGGCAACTCAGCACGTTCCGCCATTCTCTCGGCTGCCTGTTGAGCTGGGGATGGGTTAATTTTCGGAGCCGATGAGCGGTCAAATGCCGCGCCGATTCACAATCCATTCGCCGCCGCGGCCTATTCGCCGAAAACCCAAGAACACGGCGGCGTTCCAGGATTTCGTCATCGAGATCATGCGCCGCATTTCCCATTGACCCTTTCCTCGAACGGACTCTCAGCGGAGACAGATCATGGCCGGCTTTCTCGTGCGCGTTCTGATTGTGATGGCCGGATTGTGGGCCGCCTCGGCGCTGGTGCCCGGCATCGCGATCCGCGACGGCTGGACGCTGCTCGGTGCGGCCCTGCTGCTCGGCGTCGTCAACGCGATCGTGCGGCCGGTCGTCGTGGTGCTGACCCTGCCCGTGACGATCCTGACGCTCGGCCTGTTCCTGCTGGTGATCAATGCCGCGATGCTCGGCCTCGTCGCCGCATTCCTGGCAGGGTTCCACATCGCGGGGTTCGGTTCCGCCCTGCTCGGCGCGATCATCGTCAGCATCACCGGCTGGATCGCATCGTGGTTTATCGGGCCACGCGGCAAGGTTGAAGTTGTCGTGGTGCGCAAACGCCCATGAGCATGGGTTCCCCGCAACTTGACGTTCCCGCCGGGGGCCTGCATAGGAAGGGGCACGACCCTGCTGCCACGACGGGAGCAGCCCCATGCTGCGCAGGGATTACACAACACTCACACAGGGAAGAGAGAAGATGACCATGACCATCTCGCGCCGCGAGGCGCTGAAATACGCCGCCCTTCTCGGCACGGTCGCGGCGACCGGAGGGCCGGCGCTGGCACAAGTGAAGTTCTTCCGCATCGGCACGGGCGGCACCGGCGGCACGTATTATCCCGTCGGCGGCCTGATCGCGAACGCGATCTCGACCAGCACGCTGAACGCGAGCGCGGTCGCGACCAACGGCTCGGTCGCCAACGTCAACGGCATCGTCGGCGGCTCGATGGAGTCCGGCTTCAGCCAGGCTGACATCAATTACTGGGCCTATACCGGCACGGGACTCTACGAGGGCAAGCCGAAGGTCGAGGAGCTGCGCGCGATCGCCAATCTCTATCCAGAGAGCATCCATGTCATGGTCCGCAAGGGCCTGGGCGTCAAGAGCGTCAAGGACCTGAAGGGCAAGCGCGTGTCGATCGACGAGCCCGGCTCCGGCACGCTGGTCAACGCGAAGGCGATCCTCGCGGCCTACGGGCTGAGCGAGCGCGACATCCGGCCCGAATACCTGAAGCAGCAGCAGAGCGCCGAGAAGCTCAAGGACGGCTCGCTCGACGCCTTCTTCCAGACCACCGGCTATCCGCAGGGCACGATCGTCGAGCTCGCGACATCGCCCGGAATCGACATTCTGCCGCTGGCGGGCCCGGAAGCGGACAAGCTGCGCGCGCAGTTCCGGTTCTTCGCGCCCGACGAGATTCCGGCCGGAGTCTACAAGGACGTGCCGGCGACCAAGACGCTGGCGGTCGGCGCGCAATGGGTGACGTCGGCGAAGATCGATGCCGGTCTCGTCTACGAGGTGACCAAGGCGCTGTGGAGCGACAAGACGCGCGCGGCCCTCGACAGCGGGCACGCCAAGGGCAAGTCGATCCGCAAGGAGACCGCCCTTCTGGGCGTCGGCATCCCGCTCCACCCCGGCGCCGAGCGCTTCTACAAGGAAGCCGGCCTGCTGAAATAGGCAGCGGCAGGAATCTTGGCCTTGATCGGGAGCCGTCCGCGATGGCGGCTCCCGATTTGCGTTATATAGTGCCGTAATCCGGCCTTGTCCGAGGGGCGCGCAGACCGTGGCAACCGCGACACCCGACCTGCAGAAGCTCGAGGAAGAGCTCGACCCTGAAATGCGGTTCCGGCCGCTGCAGCCCGGCATCGTCTGGCTCGTCAGCGGCGCGCTATTCGCGCTGTCGTGCTTCCATTACTACACGGCGGGCTTCGGCCTGCTGCCCGAGCAGACGCATCGCGGCATCCACATCGCCTTTGTCCTCGGCCTCATCTTCCTGGTCTTTCCGACCATCAAGCGCGCCAGCGCGGCACCGCTGGCCTCTACCGTGCTGCGCCCGTTCGGCATTGGCGTGCACGACTGGCTGCTCATGTTCGCCGCCGTCGCCGCCAGCCTCTACATGCCGTGGGTCTTCCACGACCTCGTCTTCCGCGTCGGCAATCCCTCTGGTCTCGACGTGTTCATGGGCACGCTGATGATCGTGGTGCTGCTGGAGGCGACGCGGCGCAGCGTCGGCTGGCCGCTGCCGATCATCTCGATCCTGCTGATGCTCTATGCCATGTACGGGCGCTCCTTCCCCGGCATCTTCGTGCATCCGGGCAATACCTGGACCTC
>DATAAP010000288.1:0-5627 GCA_036260035.1 Alphaproteobacteria bacterium
GCCTGGCGCAGCGTCAAGATCGTCATGCTGACCGCCAAGAGCCGCGAGGTCGAGCGCGAGAAAGGCCTCGCGCTCGGCGCGGACGATTACATCACGAAGCCGTTCTCGACGCGGGAGCTGGTCGACCGCGTGAAGCGGCTTCTTGGCGATGAGCGTGCCTGAAGGTCAGGCCTTCGGACCCTCCTCCGCGGCGCGCAAGCAGCCGCGCCCGCAGCGGCGGATCGTGGTCGCTTTCGCGGTCGCGGGTGCGGTATCGCTCGCGATTTTCATGGCGATATTCACCATCAACGACAATCCGGAGACGCAGACCGCGCGCACCCTGTCCGGCGCTGCAATTGCCATTGCCGTCGCGCTTGGCCTCGCTTGGCTGGCGCTAGACCAGTTCGTCATCAGGCCGGCGCGTCGCCTGGCCGCCGAGGCGCGGCTGATCGCAGAGGCCAAGTCGGATGCGCCGATGGACATCCGCGCCTACCGCTCGCTCGGCCCGCTGCCCGAATCCGTCGAGCTGCTCGCCGGCCGGCTGATCGCCGCTCAGCGCGAGATCGAGCAGTCCGTCGCCGCGGCGACGCGCCGCGTCGAAGAGCAGAAGGAGCGGCTCGAGGCGATCCTTCGCGACCTCAGCGAAGGCGTCATGGTCTGCAACCTCGACCACCAGGTCCTGCTCTACAACCAGGTCGCCCTGTCGCTGCTGCATGTCGCCGGCGAGCTCGGCCTCGGCCGCTCCATTTTCCAGCTGGTCACGCGCGAGCCGGTGCTGCATGCGCTGCAGCGGCTCACTCAGCGTCTCGACCTTGAAAGGCCTGGCGACGAAGCGACGATCGCGCTCGTCTGTGCGACAGTCGACAGCCGCACCTTACTGAGCGGCCGGATGAGCCTCGTCGTCGATGCGGCCCAGCAGCCGACCGGGTACGTGCTCACGTTCACCGACGCGACGCGCAGCATCGCCGAGCTCAGCCGACGTGACACGCTGCTCCGCCGCGCCACGGAGGGCCTGCGCCAGCCGATCGCAAACCTCCGCGCGGCGGCGGAGACGATGTCGGCCTACCCGTCCATGAGCGCGAATGAGCGGCGCGCCTTCGAACACGTGATCCTGCGCGAGGGCGACGCGCTAAGCGAAAGGCTGGAAGCGCTCGACCGCGACTACCGCGGTCTCAGCGCCGCGCACTGGCCGATGGCGGACATCCATTCCCTCGACCTGTTCAACTGCGTCGTTCGTGACCTTCACGAGGCCGGAGGCCCGAAAGTGACGATGGTCGGGCTGCCGCTCTGGCTGCATGGCGACAGCCATTCGCTGGTGCTGGCGCTCGAACGCATCCTGCGCAATCTCGCGACCACGACCGGCGCCGATTCCTTCGACATCGAGGCGCTGCTGGGCGACAAGCGGGTCTATATCGAGATCGCCTGGCAGGGATCGCCGCTCGCTTCGGCAACGCTGGATAGCTGGGGCAGCGAGTCGCTGCCCGGGGCGCTCGGCCTGGCCACGCTGCGCGACGTGCTGAACCGCCATGGCAGCGAGATGTGGAGCCGCGCCGAGGCCTCCGACCGGGCGATCCTGCGCATACCGCTGCCGGCACCGACGCGCCTGCAATTCGCGCCGGCGCAGCGCCCGGCTCTGCCGCCGCGGCCGGAGTTCTATGATTTCGAATTGCTGCGCGCGCCACGAGCACCGGTCTCGACACAGCCGCTAAAGAGCGTCAGCTACGTGGTGTTCGATACGGAGACGACCGGCCTGCGGCCCTCCGAAGGCGACGAGATCATCTCGATCGGCGCGGTGCGGATCGTCAACGGGCGCATCCTCACCGGCGAGACATTCAGCCGCCTGATCAATCCGCGGCGGTCGATACCGTCGGAGTCGATCCAGTACCATCACATCACCGACGCCATGGTCGCCGACGCACCGCCGGCCGAGGTCGTGCTGCCGCAGTTCAAGGCCTTCGCTGCCGACTCGCCGCTGGTCGCGCACAACGCGGCCTTCGACCTCAAATTCCTCAAGCTGAAGGAGGAGCAGTGCGGCGTGCGGTTCGACAACCTGCCGCTGGACACGCTGCTGATCGCCGCCTTCCTTTTCCCCGAGTTCGCCGATCACAGCCTCGACGCGCTGGCCGACCGCCTCGGCATCGGCATCAGCGGACGCCACACCGCCCTCGGCGACGCGATGGCGACCGCCGCCGTGTTCGCCCGCTTGCTTGACCTGCTCGAGGCGCGCAACATCACCACATTGAGCGCGCTGATGGAGGCGTCCAAGATGACTCTGGCCATCCGGGCCGGCCAGGCGCAATTCTGAGGGACCATGCGACACGGCGCCATCGGTGACCGGCTCATCGCCCTGTTCCTGCTCGGCGTGCTCCTGCTGACGCCGCCGATGATGGCGATCTTCAATGTCGAGCGCCTGATTTTCGGCATACCCCTCCTCTATCTTTACCTCTTCGGCGCCTGGATCCTGCTGGTCGGCCTGGTCGCGCTCGTGCTGCGGCCGCCTCGCACCGACGAGCAGGCCCCCCCGGCCGGCAGTTAGCGATGCTGCAACCCGGCCCCATCGTCGCCGTCGCCTTCGGCTATCTGTGCCTGCTCTTCGCGATCGCGTACTGGGCGGACAAGCGATCGGATGCCGGACGCAGCATCGTCGCCAGCCCCTACATCTACGCGCTGTCGATCGCGGTCTACTGCACGGCGTGGACGTTCTACGGCAGCGTCGGCCGCGCCGCCGCCTCCGGGGTGGACTTCCTGCCGATCTATCTCGGGCCGACGCTGGTTGCGGTGCTGTGGTGGCATCTCATGCGCAAGATCCTGCGCATCAGCAAGAGCAACCGCATCACGTCGATCGCCGACTTCGTCGCCTCGCGCTACGGCAAGAGCCAGGTCCTCGGCGGGCTGGTGACGATCATCGCCGTCATCGTCATCATGCCGTATATTGCCCTGCAGCTTAAGGGCGTGTCGACAAGCTTCAACGTGCTGCTGCGCTACCCCGACGTCGTTGCGACAGCCGAGGCGCGACCGGCGTCGATCTTCCAGGACACCGCCCTTTACGTCGCAGCCCTGATGGCCGCGTTCGCGATGCTGTACGGTACGCGCCATATCGACGCCACGGAGCGGCACGAGGGCCTGGTTGCGGCGATCGCCTTCGAGTCGATCGTCAAGCTCGTGGCCTTTCTCGCCGTGGGCATCTACGTGACGTTCTTCCTGTTCGACGGCTTCGGCGACATCTTCGGGCGCGCCGCGGAGCGCCCCGAACTCGCCAGGCTGTTCACGCTCCACGACGTGCCGGACTACGGCGAGTGGATCACGCTGACCATGCTGTCGATGGCGGCGATCTTGTTCCTGCCGCGCCAGTTCCAGGTGTCCGTCGTCGAGAACATCGACGAGCGCCATCTCGACAAGGCCGCGTGGCTCTTTCCGCTCTATCTCGTCGCCATCAACATTTTCGTGCTGCCGATCGCGGTCGCGGGTCTGCTGACATTCCCGGGCGGCGCCGTGGACGGCGATACCTTCGTGTTGACCCTGCCGATGAGCGCAGAGGCAGGCGGGCTCGCGCTGATCGCCTTCATCGGCGGCCTTTCCGCGGCGACCGGCATGGTGATCGTCGAGAGCATCGCGCTGTCGACGATGCTGTGCAACGACCTGATCATGCCGATCCTGTTGCGGGCACCGTGGCTGCGGCTGACCGAGCGCGGCGAGCTGACGCGGCTGGTCATCGCGATCCGCCGCGGCAGCATCGTGTTCGTGCTGCTCCTCGGCTATCTCTATTTCCACTTCATCGGCGGCTCCTACGCGCTGGTCAGCATCGGCCTGCTGTCCTTCGCCGCCGTCGCGCAATTCGCGCCGGCGATCATCGGCGGCATCTACTGGAAGGGTGCCACACGGTCGGGCGCGCTCGCCGGCCTGACCGCCGGCTTCCTGATGTGGGCTTACACGCTGCTGCTGCCGTCCTTCGCCCGCTCGGGCTGGCTGCCGCTCGACTTCCTCGAGGCGGGCCCCTGGGGGATCGAAGCCTTGCGTCCCTATGCCCTGTTCGGGCTGAGCGGGCTCGACAATCTCTCGCATTCGCTGTTCTGGTGCATGACCGTCAATGTCGGTCTCTATGTCGGCGTGTCGCTCGTGACGCGCCAGAGCCCGACCGAGCGCATCCAGGCCACGCGCTTCGTCGAGGTCTTCCAGCAGCCCGACGCCGGCGACCGCACCCGCTACTGGCGCGGCACCACATCCTTCGCGGACCTGCATGCGCTCGTCGCCCGCTTCGTCGGCAAGCGCCGCGCCGACCAGAGCTTCGCCAGTTATGCGGCGAGCCGCGGCCTCAGCCTCAACCGGCTGAGCCGGGCGGATGCCGAGCTCATCCATTTCACCGAGCGGCTGCTGGCCGGCGCGATCGGCGCCGCGTCGGCGCGCGTCATGGTCGCTTCGGCCGTACAAGGGGAGAATCTCGGCATCGACGAGGTCATGAAGATCCTCGACGAGGCCTCGCAGGTTATCGAGTACAGCCGCCAGCTCGAGGAGAAGTCGCGCGCGCTGGAGACCGCCTCGGCCGAGCTGCGCGCCGCCAACATCCGCCTGCAGGAGATCGACCGCCTCAAGGACGAGTTCATCACCACGGTCACCCACGAGCTGCGCACGCCGCTGACCTCGATCCGCTCCTTCTCGGAGATCCTCCACGACAATCCCAAGCTCGATGCCGCCCAGCGGCGCGAGTTCCTGGCGATCATCATCAAGGAAAGCGAGCGCCTGACCCGCCTCATCAACCAGGTGCTCGACCTCGCCCGCATCGAGGCCGGCCGCTTCGACTGGCAGATCGTGCGGGTCAACGTCCGCGAGCTGCTGGGCGAGGCGGTGGCGGCGACCCGGCAGCTCTTCAAGGACCGCAATGTGGCCCTCGCCAGCGAGCTGCCGTCCGAGCTGCCTGATGTGCTCGCCGACCGCGACCAGCTCATGCAGGTCGTCATCAACCTGCTCTCCAACGCGGTCAAGTTCTCGCCGCCAGGCTCCGGCACCGTGACCATCGCCGCGCGTCCGGGCGCCGACGGCGTGGAGATCCGCGTCAGCGACAACGGGCCGGGTATTGCGGCCGAGCACCAGCAGCTCATCTTCGAGAAGTTCCGCCAGGTCGGCGATACGCTCACCAGCAAGCCGCAGGGCTCCGGCCTCGGCCTCGCCATCTGCCGGCGCATCATCGAGCATTTCGGCGGCCGCATCTGGGTCGAAAGCGAGCCCGGGCGCGGCGCCACCTTCGCCGTGCTCTTGCCCTACGCCGCCGAGCGGCCGCTGGTGGCGGCTCAATAGGCGGCGGAACGTCTAAATCGTTGACTCAAATCGCTACAACCGGCTGCTTCACTGTTTCACCGGTTTGTGCAGTTTGCTCCATGCCCACAAGGGGCCGACCCCGCCTGCCCTCGTTCCTGCCGTTTCACCCGTTTCCACCGTTCGCGCCGTTTCACTGTTTCACCCGATCCTGCGGTTTGCTCCATTGCATTCCTTCGGGCCCGCAAGGCGCCCGTAACCTCACCCTTCGAGAGTGGCGATTCGCAACGCGCCCCAAACAGAAACGCCCACCGCGGTCGGGACCGGGCGGGCGCAAGTGTGGTGGCAGGATTCAAGCACAAATCCTGCGGCGGCGTAAGCCGATTTCCTCGCCTACC
>DATAAP010000289.1:0-3421 GCA_036260035.1 Alphaproteobacteria bacterium
CCGCGCTCGCGCAGCACGAGTTCCTGGCCCTGCAGCTCGTCCAGACGGATGCGACGTCGCTTGGCGAAGGCGTGCTGCCGCGGCACGAACACGACCAGTCGGTCGCGGCGGAATTGCATCGTGAAGAGCCGCGGGTCGGACGTCATTTTGGCCATGACGGCGACATCTGCCTCGTAGTCGAAAAGCTGTTTCAGAACAGCAGCTGAGTTGCCAATGCTGAGGGCGAAGGTGAGGCCACCGTAGCGCCGGCGCAGTTCCGACAGGATTGGGATCACATGATAGGCGCTGTCAGCCGCGACCCGCAGATGGCCACGGGTGAGGGCTTTGCTGCCCGCCAGCAGGGCTTGGGCTTCGTCGACGACGCCATAGAGACGATTGGTCAGAGCGAACAGGCTCTGGCCCAGGTCCGTCAGCTGAACGCCACGCCCGCGCCGTTCAAACAGCCGCACGCGATAAGCGTCCTCCAGCGCCTTCACCTGGCCGGACAAGGTCGGTTGGCTGATGCCGGCTGTGCGCGCCGCGTTAGTGAAACCGCGGGCCTGCGCGACGACGTGGAAGGCGCGGAGCTGCGTAATGTTCATATCGAGACAACCTATATTACATGTCGAAAATATGAATTTGAAGTATATGAGCACGGGGCGCAGGATGCGGTCGCCCTCCACCAGATAGGTGACCGCATGGCGACCCGCGCAGCCTCCGAGACCGGCGATCCTCTCCTGCTGACGCCCGGTCCGCTGACCACCTCACGTGCCGTGAAGCAGGTGATGGTGCATGACTGGGGCTCGCGCGACGCGGAGTTCATCCGCATCAACCGCGCGGTGCTCGACCGCATCACGGAGATCGCCGGCGGAATCGGCACGCACGTGACAGTGCCGATGCAGGGCAGCGGCACGTTCGCCGTCGAGGCGATGCTGACCAACTTCGTGCCGCGCGACGGCAAGGTGCTGCTGGTCATCAATGGCGCCTACGGCAAGCGCGCCGCCAAGATCTGCGAAATCGCGGGCCGCGCGTTCAGCGCGCTTGAGACGCCTGAAGACACGCCGCCAGACCTCAAGCGGCTCGAGGTCGCGTTGCGGGACGACAAGGCGATCACGCATGTGTTCGTCGTCCATTGCGAGACGACGAGCGGCATCCTGAACCCGGTGAAGGAGATCGCGGCCATCGTGGCGCGGCAAGGGCGGCGGCTGCTGATCGATGCGATGAGTGCGTTCGGCGCCATCGCTCTCGATGCGAAGACGGTCCCCTATGACGCGCTCGCCGCCTCGAGCAACAAGTGCCTCGAGGGCGTTCCGGGGATGGGCTTCATCGTCTGCCGCATCGAGGCATTGAAGGCCAGCAAGGGCAACGCGACCACCCTGGTGCTCGACCTGCACGACCAGTGGACGGCGATGGAGAAGACGGGCCAATGGCGCTTCACGCCGCCAATTCACGTGATCGTCTCCCTCAATAAGGCAATCGAGGAGTTCCTCGCCGAGGGCGGAGTCGCCGGGCGGGGCGGGCGCTACGCCGCCAACTGCCGCATCCTGGTCGACGGCATGCGGGCGCTAGGCTTCCGCACGTTGCTGCCGGACGAGCTGCAGGCGCCGATCATCGTCACGTTCCACATGCCGGCGGATCCGAACTTCATGTTCCAGACCTTCTATGACCGGCTGAAGGACCGCGGCTACGTGATCTATCCTGGCAAGCTCACCGTCGCCGACAGCTTTCGCATCGGCTGCATCGGCCGGCTCGATGCGAACCACATGCGCGGCGCGCTCGCCGCGGTCCGTGAAATCCTTTCCGAGATGGGAGTGAGCCGCTGCAGCCCGGCTCAGGCCGCATGAACGAGGGTTTTGACCGCATCGGCGGTATCGAGATCAACGGCCGCCGCTATCGTCTTCCCAAAGAGCCCGTCGTCGTCGTCTGCGTCGACGGCTCCGAGCCCGGCTACATCGAGAAAGCCGTCGAGGCCGGTGTGGCGCCGTTCCTCGGACGCGTGCTGAAGTCGGGCACAAATGCGCTTGCCGACTGCGTAGTGCCCAGCTTCACCAACCCGAACAACCTGTCGATCGTCACCGGCGTGCCGCCGCGCGTGCACGGCATCTGCGGGAACTTTTTCTATGACCGCGAGGCGAATGCCGAGGTCATGATGAACGACCCGAAGTTCCTGCGCGTCGGCACCATTTTCAAAGCGATGCAGGACGCCGGCAAGCGCATAGCAGTGGTCACCGCCAAGGACAAGCTGCGCGGCCTGCTCGGGAACGGGCTTGCTCTCGCGCCGGGACGCGCGTGCAGCTTCTCTTCTGAGAAAGCGGACCAGGTCTCCGCTGAAAAGAACGGCATCGCCGACGTGCTGTCGCTGGTCGGCAAGCCCGTGCCGGACGTCTACAGCGCCGAGCTGAGCGAGTTCGTGTTCGCCGCTGGCGTCAAGCTGATGGAGCGCGACCGGCCGGACATCATGTACCTGTCAACGACGGATTACATCCAGCACAAGCACGCGCCGGGTACGCCGGTCGCTAATGCCTTCTACGGCATGATGGATGGCTATCTCGCGCAACTCGACCGCATGGGCTGCGTCGTCGCGCTGACGGCCGACCACGGCATGAATGCGAAGCACGATTCGCGCGGCCAGCCGGACGTGATCTATTTGCAGGATCTGTTCGATGAATGGCTCGGGAAGGGTGCCGCGCGGGTGATTCTGCCGATCACCGATCCCTATGTCGTGCATCACGGCGCGTTGGGCTCGTTCGCGACTGCCTATCTGCCGGAGAACGTCGATCCAAGCGAGGCCATCGGCAAGCTGCGCGGAATGCCCGGCATCGAACAGGCTCTGAGCCGGTCCGAGGCGTGCGAGCGGTTCGAGCTGCCCGAAGACCGCATGGGCGACATCGTCGTCGTCTCGACGCGGCACAAGGTGCTCGGCACCAGCCGCGCGCGGCACGATCTTTCGGGGCTGACCGAGCCGCTGCGCTCGCATGGCGGCATCTCCGAGCAGAAGGTGCCGTTCGTCGTCAACCGCCGGACCGATATTCCGGCCGGCCGCCGGCTGCGCAATTTCGACGTCTTCGACGTCGCGCTCAACTACGTGCATTGAGGAAAACGCCATGAACGTCCAGCTTCGCCCCGTGCCGGCCGCGACCAATGTTCGCCACGAATCCATGCGTATCGCCGGGCGTAAGGTCGACACGGCGGAACGCGTAGACGTCTTCAATCCCTATACCAACGAGGTCGTCGGGACGGTGCCGCGCGGCACGCACGCGCATGCGCGCGAGGCCTTCCGCATTGCGGCGGGATACAGGCCGAAGCTCACCCGCTACGAACGGCAGAAAATCCTGATGAGCACGGCCGAGCGCCTCGCCGCGCGGCGGGAGGAGATTGCCGACCTGATCACGGCGGAGTCGGGCCTGTGCAAGAAGGATTCGCTGTATGAGGTCGGACGCGC
>DATAAP010000290.1:0-5444 GCA_036260035.1 Alphaproteobacteria bacterium
AGCTGCGCCGCCGCGAACGCCGCCAGGAAGACGGTCATCGTCAGCTTGATGCCGGCCGGCTCGACCTCGAGATCGTCGGCCAGCGACGGCAGGGAGGGCAGATACATCGACGTCGACATCTGCCCGACCATCACGAGCCCGGTCAGCAGGATGACGAGGGCGATCGGCGCCTTGGTTGTTCCGGGCGGAGGGGAAGGGGGCAAGACGCAGACCTGGCGGGAAGGCTGTCAGTGGCGAGTCACAACTTTAGATGTACGTAGCGCGTCTTCAGCCGTATCGCAACAGGGTATTGCCGTGCCGGCGCAGCCATAGCTTGGCCTGATGCGTGGCGGGCGTCAGAGAGTCTACGAGTGCCCAGAACCGCCGTCCATGATTGTGTTCCACGAGATGCGCGACCTCATGCGCGACGACATAGTCAAGCACCTCGGGCGGGGCGAGTATGAGCCGCCAGGAGTAGGCCAAGCCGCCTTTCGCCGAGCAGCTGCCCCAGCGGCTCTTCGGGTCGCCGATGCGCACGCGCGCGATCTGGCGGCCGATACGCGCGGCGCAGGCATGCGACCGCGCGGACAACTCGGCCCGCGCCCGCGCCTTGAGCCAGTCGCGCACGCGCCGTGCGAGATGCTCAATCCTGCCGGCAACATGCAGTTCATCGCCGACGCAGGCAACGCCGCCGCGCCCCTCCGGTTTGTGGCGGATTGTCACTGTTCGGCCGAGCAGCGGGATGGCGCTGCCGTCTACAAACGGCGTATGGGTCGGCATCGCCGCGAGGCGGCCGGCGAGCCAGCCGCGTCGATCATGCGCGAAACGCAAGCCTTCCTGCAGTCCGACCCCGCGCGGCAGCACGAGGATGATGTCGGCGCGGACTGGATCGATGCGCAGATAAAGCCGCCGCGCACGCGGATTGCGGCGCACCGCAACGTTGACTGGCTTGCCCGCGATCTCAACGGTCGCCGTATGTGACGCTGCGCGGCTGCGCGGCCCTGTCGGCATGCCTTGATATGCCCCTTCCGCATGGATTCGGGCAAGCCTTGCGCCGTCTTGTCGCGCCCCGGCATACTCGGGTGCTGCCTCCGTTCATCCCATCCGACATCATGACCGTTACAAATCCCTTGAAGCGACGCCTACTGGGCGGCCAGAAGGCCTTCGGCTCGTGGCTGCATCTCGCCCATCCCGCTGCGACGGAGGCGATGGCCAGTGCCGGCTACGACTTTCTGTTCATCGACAACGAGCACGGGCCCGGTTCGCTGCAGGATACGCTGTTGCAGCTGCAGGTGCTGGCGGCGACGCCGGTGGCGCCAGTCGTCCGCGTACCCTGGAACGATCCGGTCTATCTCAAGCGTCTGCTCGACATCGGCGCCAGCTCGATCATGATCCCGATGATCGAGACCGCCGAGCAGGCGCGTGCCGCCGTCGCAGCCTGCCGCTATCCGCCCAAGGGCTTCCGCGGCTTCGGCCCGTGGCGCGAGTTGGGCCGCGGCACCGACATGGCGGACTATATCAAGCGCGCGCACGAGAACCTGCTCATCATTGGCCAAATCGAAAGCGCGAAGGCGATTGAGAACATCGACGCAATCGCCGCGGTCGAAGGGCTCGATCTGCTTTACATCGGTCCCAACGACCTCTCCGGATCCGTCGGGCGGTTCCGCGAGTTCGAGCATCCGGACGTCGAAAAGGCGATCGAGCGCGCCTTTGCGGGAATCAGGCGCGCAGGCAAGCCGGCCGGGATCGTGCCCTATGGACCGCACAGCACCGCCGACCTGTTCCGCGCCGGTTATGCGATGATCGCGACCGGCACGGATGTGGCGCTGATGCGCGGCGCCGCCGCGGCGGACGTCGCTGCCTACCGCGCCACGTTCGGCTGATGGCGCGCGCTTGCCGTCGCGCGCTCTGCTGGACATAATTCGCGACGAAAGAAGCGGCGGCCGCGCAGAAGCGCTGGGCCAACAAGGGAGGAAATCGAGATGTTGAACAGGCGCGCATTCCTAGCGTCGACGGCAGCGGCGTCGGCGGCCGCGGGTCTTGGCCTCAGGCCCGCACAGGCGCAGGCTTATCCGTCACGACCGATCACCTTCATCGTGCCGTGGGGCGCCGGCGGCGGCACGGATGCGACGGCCCGCATCTACGGCACGCTGCTGGAGAAGGAGCTGGGGCAGCCCGTTAACGTCGTGAACCGCACCGGCGGCAACGGCGTGGTCGGCCATTCCGCGATCGCGACCGGGGCGCCCGACGGCTACACGATCGGCATGGTCACCGTCGAGATTGGCATGATGAAGTGGGCCGGCGTCGCCGATCTTACCTACGAAGCATTCACGCCGCTCGCCCTGGTCAACTCCGACCCTCCGGGCGTGCAGGTGAAGTCGGATGCGCCGTGGAAGAACGTCAAGGAGCTGGCCGACGCGATCAAGGCAAACCCCGGCAAGTACAAGGCCTCGGGCACCAGCCAGGGGGGCATTTGGCATTTGGCACTCGCCGGCTGGCTGCAGCAGATGGGACTCAAGCCCGAGGCGGTGCCATGGGTGCCGTCGAACGGCGCCGCGCCTGCGATGCAGGATCTCGCCGCTGGCGGCGTCGACATCGTCACCTGCTCGGTACCGGAAGCGAAGGCGATGATCGATGCCGGAAAGGCGCGCAGCCTTGCGGTCATGTCGGCGCAGCGCAACCCGGCTTTCCCCGAAGTGCCGACGCTGAAGGAAGCAATGGGGGTCGACTGGTCGATCGGCGCCTGGCGCGGCATCTGCGGGCCGAAGGGCCTGCCGAAGAACGTTGTGGACCGCCTCACGCCGGCGATCAAGAAGGTGCACGACAGCAAGGAGTTCCGCGACTTCATGGGTCAGCGCGGCTTCGGCGTAGTGTGGGCGGACGCGGACGGCTACCGCAAGCACATGGCCGAGGACCTCGCCAAGATGGGCAATGTCATGAAGGCGGTCGGCATCGCGAAGACGTGAGCCGATCTGCAGAGCTGGTCAGGAACGGGCCGGGGCGTGATGCTCCGGCCCGTTCCGTCCTGACTTTCGGCAGGGGAGGCGCATGAGAGTCCACGATTTCGTGTGCGGCGCGGCGCTCCTGCTGGTCGCAGTCTTTCTTTTCACCTATGCGCAAACGATCCCGCCGATGCCGGGCCAGAAATACGGCGCCGACGTCTTTCCTATCCTGGTCTCGCTCGGGCTTGGCGGGTTCAGCCTCTTGCTGATGGCACGCGGCTGGCGCGCACGCCGCCCTGGCGAGCCGTGGATCGCGCTGGCACCGTGGGCGCGCGACTCCTACACGCTCGGCAACTTCCTGCTCGCTCTCGCCGTGATCGTCGTCTACGTGCTGTTCGAAGAGACGATCGGCTTCATTCCGCTGGCGATTGCGATCCTGCTCCTTCTCTTTCTGAAGCAAGGCGTTCCGTTCCGGCGCAGCGCTATCGTCGCGGTCGTAGCGACGCTGACGATCCAGTTCGCGTTCAGCGATCTCCTGCGCGTGCCGCTACCGCGCGGAATACTGACCGACTGGCTATGGTGAGCGCATGGACGCGATCATCGGCGCGCTAGGCCTCATCGCGGACCCTTACGTCCTGCTGCTGATCTGCCTTGCGTCCGCGTTCGGGCTGTTCGTTGGCGCGATGCCGGGGCTGACCGCGACGATGGCGACCGCGCTCCTTGTGCCGGTCACTTTCTTCATGCCACCCATCCCAGCCATGGCGGTAATCGTGACCGCGAGCGCGATGGCGATCTTCGCGGGCGATATTCCCGGCGCGTTGCTCCGCATTCCTGGTACGCCCGCTTCGGCTGCCTATACCGAGGAAGCCTATGCGATGACCGCGAAAGGACAGGCGGAGACGGCGCTAGGCGCCGGCGTCGTCTTTTCCGCGATCGGCGGCATCTTCGGCACGCTCGTTCTCGCCACGTCGGCGCCCGCGCTTGCCGAGGTGGCGCTGCGCTTCAGCTCCTTCGAGTATTTCTGGCTTGTCTGCCTTGGGCTCACCTGTGCCGTGTTCATCGCTCAGGCCGACCTTGTGAAGGGAATGCTAGCCCTCTTCATCGGGCTCGGCGTCGCGCTGATCGGGGTCGAGAATCCGGCCGGCCTGCCGCGCTTCACCTTCGGCTTCACGGCCATGCTGTCCGGCGTAGAGCTGATCCCCGCGATGGTCGGCATGTTCGCAATCGCCGAAGTGCTGCGCGTGATGTCGGCGGCGGTCATACGGCTGCCGCCGGCGCATACGGTGAGCGGCAGCATCTTCAGAGGCCAATGGGCGCTGGCGCGGCGCTATCCGTTGCAGATTCTGCGCGGCTCGACCGTTGGCACGCTGATCGGCGCGCTGCCCGGCGCCGGCGCGGACATTGCCTCGTATATCACCTACGCCACCGCGAAGCGGTTCTCAAAGGAACCCGAGAAGTTCGGCACGGGACATCCGGAAGGAATTGTCGAAAGCGGAGCTGCGAACAATGCCGCGGTCAGCGGCGCGTGGATCCCGGCGCTCGTTTTCGGCATTCCCGGCGACTCGATCACCGCGATCGTGATCGGCGTCCTCTACATCAAGAACATCATCCCGGGACCAATGGTGTTCGTGAACCAGCCGCAGGTCGTCACCGGCATCTTCGTCCTGTTTCTTGTCGCGAATCTGGTCATGGTTCCGTTCGGCTGGGTCGCCATCAAGCTTGCGAAGCGGATCCTGCAGGTGCCGCGCGAGATCCTCATGCCGCTGGTGCTGCTGTTCTGCATTGTTGGCGCCTTCGCCGTGACGAACAGCCCGTTCGCGATCGGCGTCATGCTCGTGTTCGGCGTGGTCGGATTCGTGATGGAGGAGCACGGCTTCCCCATTGCGCCGGTCATCCTCGGCCTAATCCTCGGGCCCATGCTGGAGCAGAACTTCGTCACCTCGATGATCAAGACGGATGGTTCCTTCCTCGGTTTCTTCCAGCGTCCAATCGCAGGGGCGCTCGGCGCCGTCACGCTGCTCGTTTGGGGCCTAATGGCGTGGCAGGGCGTGCGGGCGCTGCGCAAGCGTCGGTCAGCGCCTGAAGACGCCGACCAGCTCCAGATGCGGTGACCACAGAAATTGATCGATCGGCGTCACGCGTTCGAGCCGGAAGCCGGCGTCGATGAGGATGCGCGCGTCGCGCGCGAAGGTCGCGGGATTGCAGGAAACGCCGACCACTGTCTTCATCTTGCTGCGTGCGATCTCGGCGGTCTGCGCGGCCGCACCCTCGCGCGGCGGATCGAAGACGATCGCATCGAACGTGGCCAGCTCGTCGGCGTGCAGCGGCCGGCGGTTCAGGTCCCTGGTCTCGCCGCTGACACGGCCGGCATAGCCGGCGCGGCGCGAAGCCGACGACAGCGCATCCGCGAGAGCCGCGGCACCTTCGACTGCATGGACACGCGATGAGGCCGAGAGCGGGAAGGTCAGCGTGCCGCAGCCGGCATAGAGGGCGGCGACGCGTTTGGCGCCTGCGGTCGCGTCG
>DATAAP010000291.1:0-3297 GCA_036260035.1 Alphaproteobacteria bacterium
CGCCCGCGGCTGCACCTTCACCCGCACCGCAACGCCGCCCGGCTCGGCCCGCCACCAACCGCTCAAAAATACAGCCCGTTCCGCAGCAATGCATTGGCAGTTGCCCGCAGCAGGATCTGCCCGGCGGTGATCAGCAGCAGCACCACCAGCGGCGAGAGGTCGAGCGGCCCGAAATTCGGCAACACCCGGCGGATCCGGCTGAAGAGCGGCTCGGTCACGCGGTAGAGGAAGTCGCCGACCAGGTAGATGAAGCGGTTGCTGGTGTTCACCACATTGAAGGCCACCAGCCAGGACAGTATGGCGGAGGCGACCAGCACGTAGATGTAGATGGTGATGACCGTGGCGATCAGGTTGAACAGCGCGAACATCTTCGCCTCGCATGGCCCCCCGGCATGGTAAGGCACTCAGCCGCGGACCCTACACGAGCCCTCGGATTCCCTGCAAGGCTTTGTCCCGGCGGCGATTCCAGCCGTTTTGACGCACGCCGAGCGGCCGCTAGCGGCCTTGACACCGGCAGCCCCCATACCCATTATCCGCGCCTCAAGCCAGACCCGGCGGGGCCGTAGCTCAGATGGGAGAGCGCCTCGTTCGCAATGAGGAGGTCAGGGGTTCGATTCCCCTCGGCTCCACCAAGCTTTCAATGGGATAGCCCGGAAGCTTCGGGACAGCGCATTCGCCGGCGAGAACAGGCAGCCCAGCTGTTGCGCTGCACATCGGCTTCGATCATCGTGATGAAGGCAGATGGCTAGCGCCGATTCTTCGGCCTGCCCGGGCAGCGCCGCTGGCAAGCCCGTAGGGTCGCGACGCGGGTCTTCATATCGTCTCTGACGTGCTCGACCAGCACATCGGCCCCGACGGCCTCGAATTCTGCCTGCTGTTCCCCGGAAATACTCCGCTGCGGGTGTGATTCGGCTTCCGTCATGTGACTGCCCTCAATCCAGCGACCCCGACGCATTTGCCGCAAGAAAGTTCGTTGCCGCGTCCACTCGTCGACGGCCAAGCTGGGCTGCACGCCTGTGGGCGCGGGCGCTGTTCGGAAGGGGACGAAATCCCGAAATGGCGAAACTGCATGCCGCCCTTGGGCGCAATGAGTATCTTTTCCGGTCTTGCCCGCTGTATGCAGGAGGATCTATCCACCGCGCGCAGGTCCTGCTTGCTCTCGCGATGTGCGCTTTTCCTTTCCGGTTGACCGCCGGCCGCGGCGATGAACGACGCTAGCGCCGCTGTTTCGGGCAGCGTCCTGCGCCTGCGCGATTTCCGCCTCTATCTTGGCGTCCGCTTCATGTCTTCGGTGGCGATGCAGATGCAGTCGGTCGCCGTCGGCTGGCAGATCTACGCCATCACGGAGGATCCGCTGTCGTTGGGCCTGGTTGGGCTGGCGCAGTTCCTGCCGATGGCGGGATTCATCCTGCCGGCCGGCGACATCGCGGACCGATTCGACCGCCGCATCATCCTCGCCGCCAGCTACGGCGTGCAGGCGCTCTGCGCCCTGGCTCTGTTGCTGCTTGCCCTCGCGCATGAGCCCGCGACGTGGCCGTTCTACGCCGTGCTCGTCGCGTTCGGCGCCGCGCGCGGCTTCACGTCGCCAGCAATTCAGTCTTTCGCTCCGTTCTTGGTCCCTGTTGTGCTGCTGCCGCGCGCCGTAGCGTGGGCGTCCTCGGCCAACACGACGGCGGTGATCATCGGCCCGGCGCTGGGCGGCATCCTTTACGTCTTCGGCCCCGGCGTCGTGTACGCGACGTGCCTGGTCCTGTTCGCGGCGATGGCCGTATCGATCGCAGCGATCCGCATCCGAGCCCCGGTCCATGTCGGCCAGGCGGGCGAGACCGCGTGGGACCGGCTACGCGCCGGGATCGCGTATATCCGCAGCAAGCGCGTCATCCTCGGCGCGATCCTGCTCGATCTCTTCGCCGTGCTGCTTGGCGGTGCCGTGGCCCTGCTGCCGATCTATGCGCGTGACATCCTGCATGTCGGCCCTGAAGGGCTAGGTGCGTTGCGCAGCGCGCAGGCGGTCGGTGCGGCGCTGACAGCGGTGCTGCTCGCGCATTTCCCGCTACGCCGGCATGCCGGCGCAGCGATGTTCGGTGGTGTTGCCGTATTCGGAATCGCCACCATCGTGTTCGGCCTGTCGGAAAGCTTTCTGCTCTCGCTCGCGGCGCTCGCCGTCATGGGCTCGGCCGACATGATCAATGTCTTCGTTCGCTCCTCGCTGGTGCAGCTCGCGACACCTGATTCGATGCGCGGCCGCATCAGCGCGGTGAACATGCTTTTCGTCGGCGCCTCGAACGAGCTGGGCGAGTTCGAATCGGGTGTGACGGCCGCCTGGTTCGGCACGGTACCTTCGGTTGTGATCGGCGGCCTCGGCACGCTCGCCGTGGTCGGCACCTGCGCCTGGCTGTTTCCCGAACTCCGTAAGGTCGACCGGCTGCACGACGTGAAGCCGGGCTGACCAGCCCCGCAAAAACACCAAGCTGGGCCGGAACCCCCGTGCGGGCGCGGCGGTTTACTTCTGTCGGCAGCTGACGCATACGGCATTGCCCGCGGGGCACAGCAGATACATGAAAATAAGAGACATCATGGCGCGCGAATTCGAGACGGTAGCCGCGGAGGCAACCATCGAGGGCGCGGCGCAGATCATGGCGGAGCTCGACGTCGTCGTGCTGCCAGTCCGGGACCAGGACGCGCTGGTCGGCATCCTGACCGAGCGCGACATCACTATCCGTGTCGTCGCCGCCGGGCGCGTGCCCGCAGACACCAAGGTCGCCGAGATCATGTCCAGCGATGTTTTCTCTTGCCGTCCCGACGATGACGCCGATGCGATCGCCAGGGCGATGCGCGAGCGCAAGATCCGCCAAGTTCCTGTGCTCGACGATGAAGGAAGGCTCATCGGCTTGGTCACGCTCGCGGCCCTCCAGCAGGGCGGCGAGCGCGAAGTCGATGCCACCGTCGCCCCCCGCACGCCGGCCGAATCTGAAGCACAATGACCATCGAGCAAGGGCTCGCTTTCGCGATCATCGGCGCGACGATCGCGCTCTTGGTCTGGGACCGCATCCGCTACGATATCGTTGCGGCACTGGCGCTGCTCGCGTCCGTCGCTACCGGCCTGGTGCCAGCCGGTAAGGCGTTCGACGGCTTCAGCGACCAGATCGTCATCATCGTCGCGTCGGCGCTGATCATCTCGGCGGCGGTCGAGCGTTCCGGCGTCGTCGAGGCCGGTCTCTCGCGACTGATGGCCGGCACCGCGCGGGTGGGCTCGCAGCTGACGGTTCTGGTGGGATCGGTCACCATCCTCTCCGC
>DATAAP010000292.1:0-1641 GCA_036260035.1 Alphaproteobacteria bacterium
GCCAGATCGAGCGCGCGGTCGGCGCCGACCCGGCTCTCGCCGAGCGCGTACGCATGTTCCGCGAGAGTGCGGCAATGCTACGCGGCGCTTTCGCCGAGTCGCTGCACGAGAAGGTGCCAGACCGGCTGGTCTCGGCCCTGAGCCCGCTTGGCAAGCCTGACAACGTGGTGAAGCTGGCCGCGCGCCGCCCGGCGCGCCAGATCGTCGGCTGGGCGATGGCGGCATCGTTGGCAGCGCTGGTCGTCGGCGCTGGCGGCACGTACTGGTACGTGACCGGGGAGCCGCCATCGGGCAATGTGCAGCTCGCCTCGAGCGAGCGCTGGCTCGACCACGTCAGCGGCTTCTATGACGTCTACAACGCCGAGATGAAGAAGGACGACCGGCTGCTGGTCGACTTCAAGGCCGACGACATCCCGGAGCTGTCGAACTGGTTCAGCGCGCGGCTCAACCGTCCGCTCTCGGTTCCCGATCTTTCGGGGCAAGGTTTCCGGCCGCAGGGCGGCCGCCTGCTGATTATCAACGGCAAGCCGGCCGCGCAATTCCTCTATCGCTCCGATGAGGGCGAGATTGTCGGCCTCGCGATCGCGTCGAGCAGCGGCGACTACCAGCCGGCGCGCACGGCGCGGCGGCACAACGTGAACATCGTTCATTGGCGCAACGCAGGTTACGCCTACGCGTTTATGGGCAATATCGACCTGCCGCGCCTGGAAAAGCTCGCCGACAAGGCGTGGCGCGACCTCGGCAAGACCTGATCCGGCACAGACGACGTTCGATCCGGGGCGCGCCGCCATTGCGGCGTGCGCGCAAATCCGTCATGGGTACGGCCCATGCGTCGTGCGCATCGCCATACCAAATCCGCGGCACCCAAACCGCTTGAGCTGACGATCGAGGAGATCGGCACGCATGGCGACGGCATTGCCCGTCGTAACGGCGATGCGGTGTTCGTGCCTTACACGCTGCCGGGCGACCGCGTGCTGGCTCGTCCGGTCGGACCGAATCACGCCGTGCCACAGAGCTGGACCGTGCGCGGTGCAATTCCGCAGCCGCCGCGCTGTCCGCATTTCGGCACCTGCGGCGGCTGCGCGCTGCAGCACCTGGAAGACGACGCGTATGTCGCTTGGAAGAGACAGCAGCTCGAGATCGCGCTGTCACGGCGCGGCATACACGAAGTCGATATCCGTCCGGTGCTGCGCGCCGCGCCGCAGGAACGCCGCCGCGCGGATTTCGGCGTCATGCGCGTCAACGACCGTGTCGAGCTGGGCTTCCATGTCTATCGCGGCCGCACGCTCGTGGACATGCGCGATTGCGCGGTGCTCGACCGGGCGATTGTCGCCCTGCTCCCGGCGCTCCGCGGGCTCATGCGCGATCTTCTTGGCAATCGGCAGTCGGCGGATCTGCTGATCACGCGAACCGAAAGTGGCATCGATCTTCTGATCGGCCGCCTTCCCGAACCCGATCGCGATATCCGTGAAAAGATAGCGGCATTCGCGGCGGCGCACGACATCGCCCGCATCGCGCGCCGTCGATCGAGCGAAACGCCGGAAATTCTGATCCAGCAGCGTGCGCCGCATACAGTCTTCGGCGCTGTCACCGTCAACATCCCGCCCGGGGCCTTCCTGCAGGCGACGAAATCCGGCGAGC
>DATAAP010000293.1:0-4354 GCA_036260035.1 Alphaproteobacteria bacterium
CTTGGACCGCAAGGACGCCGCCGCGGTGCAGAGCCTCGGCGGTGCCGCCGCGGCATCGTTGCTGGCGTTGCTCGCCGCGACCGGGCCGGCCGAGAAGGCGCTCGCGGCGCTCGGGCGGTTGAAGCTGCCGGCGGAGGCCGCGGCGGAAGTGACGCGGCTGGTCGAGGTGGTGAGGCTCGTGCGTGCAGCGATGCCGGCATTGAAGCTCACAATCGATCCGGTCGAAATGCGCGGCTTCGAATATCATACCGGCCTGTGCTTCATCGTGTTCGCGCGCGGCGTCCGCGGCGAGCTCGGGCGCGGCGGCCGCTATATGACTGGCGATGCCTATGCGGCATCCGGAGGCGAGGCGTCGACGGGCTTCACGCTTTATCTCGACACGGTGGTTCGCGCGCTTGCCTCGCCGCAGCCGCAGCGTCGGCTCTATCTCGATTTCGGCACCGATCACGCTGTCGGGGCGAAGATGCGCGCCGAGGGCTGGACCACCGTGGCCGGGCTCGTGCCCGGAGGTGACGCCAAGACCGAGGCCCGACGCCTTCGTTGCACGCATATTCTTGTCGACGGTCGGCCGGTCGAGCTGACCTGAACTTCGACGTCCGTGGAGAACAACTGACATGGCGAATGTGACCGTCGTCGGCGCCCAGTGGGGCGACGAAGGCAAGGGGAAGATCGTCGACTGGCTATCGCAGCGCGCAGAGATCGTTGTCCGCTTTCAGGGCGGCCACAATGCCGGGCACACGCTCGTCATCGGCAATCAGGTCTACAAGCTGAGCCTGCTGCCGTCCGGGGTGGTGCGTCCCGGCAAGCTCTCGATCATCGGCAACGGCGTCGTGATCGACCCGTGGGCGCTGCTCAAGGAGATCGACGGATTGCGTGCGAAGGGCATCGACGTGACGCCGCAGAGTTTAAAGATCGCGGAGAACGCGACGCTCATCCTGCCGCTGCACGGCGAGATCGATCGCCTGCGCGAGGAAGCGCGCGGCACCGCCAAGATCGGGACGACGGGCCGCGGCATCGGTCCTGCCTATGAAGACAAGGCGGCCCGGCGCGCGATCCGCGTCTGCGACCTTGCGGACGCGGGCACGCTCGACCGCAAGATCGACGAGCTGCTGATCCATCACAACGCGCTGCGGCGGGGGCTCGGCCACGCCGAGGTCGATGCGAAGCAGCTGCGCGCGCAGCTGCTCGAGATCGCGCCCAAGGTCCTGCCCTTTGCCGAGCCGGTCTGGGAGCGCCTTGACGAGGCGCGTCGCGCCGGCACGCGCATCCTGTTCGAGGGCGCGCAGGGCGCGATGCTCGACGTCGACCACGGCACCTATCCGTACGTGACTTCATCGAACACCGTCGCGGCGCAGGCGGCGGTCGGCGCCGGCCTTGCACCCTCGGCGACAGGCTATGTGCTCGGCATCACCAAGGCGTACACGACGCGCGTCGGCAGCGGCCCGTTTCCCACGGAGTTGACGGATGAGGTCGGCCGGACGCTCGGCGAGCGCGGCCACGAATTCGGCACGGTCACCGGACGCCCGCGCCGCTGCGGCTGGTTCGATGCCGTCATGGTGCGGCAGGCGATCCGGGTCGGCGGTATCCGCGGCATCGCCTTCACTAAGCTCGACGTGCTGGACGGCTTCAGCGAGATCAAGATCTGCACTGGGTATCGGCACGGCAGCGCGACGCTGCACCACTTCCCGGCAGCGCCGGGCATGCAGGCGGCGGTCGAGCCGATCTACGAGATCATTCCCGGCTGGCGCGAATCGACGCGCGGCGCCCGCTCATGGGCGGAGCTGCCCGCGGCGGCGATCAAGTATATTCGCCGCGTCGAGGAATTGATCGACGCACCCGTGGCGCTGCTGTCGACGAGCCCCGAGCGCGAGGACACGATCCTCGTCCGCGATCCATTCGCGGATTAGAGCCTAGCTTGCACTGCGGGCCTGGTCGCTCGCGAGAGTCTTCATCGAGCGCTGCAGCTTCTCGAAGGCGCGGACTTCGATCTGGCGCACGCGCTCGCGGCTGATGCCGTATTTCTGCGAGAGATCCTCGAGCGTTGTCGGATCGTCGCGCAGGCGACGCTCGGTCAAGATATGCCGCTCGCGGTCGTTGAGGCTGCCCATCGCCTGCAGCAGCATGCGCTGCCGGCGGCGCAGCTCTTCGCTTTCGGCGAGCTTGACCTCTTGGTTATCGCTCTCATCGACCAGCCAGTCCTGCCACTCGCCTTCGCCCTCGTCGCGCAGCGGCGCGTTGAGCGAATGGTCCGGGCTCATCAGGCGCCGGTTCATTTGCACGACGTCCTGCTCCGGCACGTCGAGCTGCTTGGCGATCGCCTTCACCTTTTCCGGCGGCAGGTCGCCTTCCTCCATCGCGCGCATCTGGTTCTTGGCCTTGCGCAGGTTGAAGAACAGCTTCTTCTGCGCCGCCGTGGTGCCCATCTTCACTAGCGACCAGGAGTGCAGGATGTATTCCTGGATCGAGGCGCGGATCCACCACATCGCATAGGTGGCGAGCCGGAACCCGCGATCGGGATCGAAGCGCTTCACCGCCTGCATCATCCCGACATTGCCTTCGGAGATCAGCTCGGACAGCGGCAGGCCGTAGCCGCGATAGCCCATGGCAATCTTGGCGACGAGGCGCAGATGGCTGGTCACCAGCCGGTGCGCAGCCTCGGCATCGCCGTGCTCACGCCAGCGCTTGGCGAGCATGAATTCTTCCTCAGGCTCGAGCATCGGAAACTTGCGGATCTCCTGGAGATACCGTGCAAGGTTTCCTTCACCGCTGAGGACTGGAAGCGTCGTCGCCATTCTGTTTCCTGTTTGGCCGCCCCGGCCTTCCGTACCAATTTACGTCAGGTCGGGCCGAACCGATCATGCACCGCTAGGACAGCACCGTTGCACTGCACAATAAGCTGCCGAAATACGTAGGAATAATACGCTAACCGGCCAAAGTTTCCCAGCTGATCTTAAACACTTTCTAGTGTTCTGATCAGTTGATTGATATCTAAAGATAATTTCTTTTCAAACCGGAGCAGGCGGCCGGTGGCCGGGTGCTTGAAGCCTAGTACATAGGCATCCAGCGCCTGCCGCCCAAGAGCGGCGATCGCATCGGCCGCGGAGGCGGGAAGGGCGCGTTGACGCAGACGTGCACGGCCATAGACCGGGTCGCCAAGCAGCGGGTTCCCCAGCGCCGTGAGATGCACCCGGATCTGGTGCGTCCGTCCGGTCGCCAGCCGGCAGTCGAGCAGGCTGATGGCGCCATCCGCGAAGCTGCATTTGACTTCATAGCGCGTCAGCGCCGGCTTGCCGCCCTGGCGGAGCACGGCCATCTTCTTGCGGTCTGTGCGGCTGCGGCCGATGGCGCCGGAAATCTCGCCGCGGCGCGGCTGCGGCACGCCCCAGACAAGCGCCGCATAGACGCGCTCCACGCTGCGCGTGGAGAATTGCTCCACGAGTGACTGATGCGCGGCATCGGTCTTCGCGGCAACGATCAGGCCGCTGGTGTCCTTGTCCAGCCGGTGGACGATGCCCGGACGCTGCACGCCGCCGATGCCCTTGAGCGATGCGCCGCAATGCGCGATCAGCGCATTGACCAAGGTGCGATCGGGGTTTCCAGGTGCTGGGTGGACGACCATGCCTGCCGGCTTGTCGACGACGATCACATCGGCGTCCTCGTACACGACGTCGAGCGGAATGCTCTGCCCCTCGACCGTGATGGGCTGAGCTTCCGGAATCATGATGGCGAAAGTTTGTCCCGGCCGGACGCGCCGGCCAGGATCGGTTACTGTCTGGAAATCGCCGGATTGCACGGCACCCGATTCGATGAGCGCCTTGACACGCGTCCGCGACAGCGCCGGCATGGCGGCCGCGAGGCCGGCCAGCAGCGCGCGGTCGAGTCGTTCGCCCGACTGCGCCGGCTGAATGGTCACGTGAAAGGGATCGCCGGCAGCCATCGTGCGGGTCTTACCTTGTCGTCCGAAATTCTGTTACACCATCGCGGATGCGTGCGCTCAAGGCTCTCGTCACGATTATGGCCGTGATCATCGTCATCGGCACCGGTGCGGTGATCTGGGGCATTGCGCGCCAGGCGAGCAAGCTTTCAGAGCCGCCGGAAACGTCGCCGCCGCTGACCGGCGCCACGATCGTCAGCGACGAGCGCGCCCCGTGGCAGGATCTCGCGCTGGGGCAGCCCCCGGGCACGCGCATCGCCACCGTGACCAGCGCCGGCGATCTCGTCATCCTCCATCTTTTCACCGACAGTCCGGGACGCGACGAGCGCCTGGTCGTGATCGATCCCGGCAGCGGAATCCTGCTCGGCACCATCAGTCTCGGCGCCAAGCCATGATCGTGATCGGCCGCGCCGAGCTGCG
>DATAAP010000294.1:0-1696 GCA_036260035.1 Alphaproteobacteria bacterium
GCGATCAGCCCCGACCAGGGGCTGATCGCGAACGATCAGCGCTTGGAGAACTGGAAGCTGCGTCGCGCCTTGGCGCGGCCATACTTCTTGCGCTCGACGAGCATCCGCAACTTCACGCCCGGTCGCGGCTCGATCGCGACCACCTGCTCCGCCGTTGCGGCCGGAAGCGCGATCAACAGGAAGAGCGCGGCAAGCGCAACTCCGCGAATGACCGCTGCGGCCCTCATGCTCTCTCCCAACTTGATTGGCTCGTTCGCTACGCGTTGCGATCGACCTCGACGGGAATCTCGTGCCGTATGCGCCCGCGATAATCCGCGGCCAGGCCGGCATAGCGCTCCGGCAGGCGCTCGATCATCGCGAGGTCGTCCGGTCCGAGGTCGCGCAGCTTGCGTGCAGGACTGCCGCCCCACAGCTCGCCTCTCTTGACGCGCTTGCCGGGCGTCACCAGCGCGCCGGCGGCCACCATCGCCCCGCTCTCGACCACCGCGCCGTCGAGCACGACGGCCTTGATGCCGACCATGCACTTGTCCTCAAGCGTGCAGCCATGCAGCACGCACATGTGGCCGATGGTCACATCGTCGCCGATCAGCGTCGGCCAGTCCGCGCCCATGCCGGTGCAGTGGATCATCGTGCCGTCCTGCACGTTGGTGCGGGCGCCGATGCGGATACGGTTGACGTCGCCACGCACGATGACGCCGAACCACAGATTCGCCTGTGGTCCAATTTCCACATCGCCGATCACCGTCGCGTTCTGCGCGATGAAAGCATTCGGCGCAATGATCGGGGAATGGTTGCGATACGGCAGGATGATGCTCATGCGAGGCCCAGCATCAGCGCGACGTTCTGCGCCGCTGCCCCCGACGCGCCCTTGCCGAGATTATCGAGCCGAGCCACCAGCACCGCCTGGCGGTGCTTCTCGTTGGCATAGACGCGCAGCTCCATCCGGTCGGTCTCGTTGAGCGCCTGCGGCTCAAGCCGCCCGCTATCGCCCTCGGCGATCGGAACGACCCGCACGAGCTTGCTCCTGGCGTAGCGCTTCTCGAGCGCCGCCTGCAGATCGGCGCCCTTCGGCCTTCCCGGGAGCGTATCGAGATGCAGCGGCACGCTGACCAGCATGCCCTGCCGGAAATTGCCGACGGACGGCACGAAGATCGGCCGCCGCGTCAGGCCTGAATACTTCTGCAACTCTGGCACGTGCTTGTGCTCGAGGCCCAACGCGTAGAGCTCGAAATCCGGCGCCGTGCCGGCTTCGTAAGCCTCAATCATGCTGCGGCCACCGCCGGAATAGCCGCTGACGGCATTGATCGTCACCGGATAGTCGGTCGGCAGCAGCCCGGCGTCGACCAGCGGCCGCAGCAGCGCGATGCCGCCCGACGGATAGCAGCCGGGATTAGCAACGCGCCGCGCCTTGCGGATCGCGTCCTCCTGCTCCGGCGCCAGCTCGGGAAAGCCGAACACCCAGCCGGGAGCCACCCGGTGCGCGGTGCTGGCGTCGACGATGCGCGGGCCCTTCTCGCCCAACGCGTCGATCATCGCGACCGTCTCCTTGGCGGCCGCATCCGGCAGGCAGAGCACGACCAGATCTGCCTCGGCGAGCAGCGCGCGCTTGGCCTCTGGATCCTTGCGGCGCTCAGGATCGATGCTCTTGAGCGTGATGCCCGGCAGCGCGCCGAGCCGCTGGCGGATGCCGAGACCG
>DATAAP010000295.1:0-9050 GCA_036260035.1 Alphaproteobacteria bacterium
GTGCAGCGTCGGCTGCGGATGAGCTAGCCCGAAGGAAGGATCGGCGCGATCTGGCCGCGGAACCAGCCAGACTCGATCAACGCACGAATCGTGGCAATGTCCGGCGCCAGCGAGCGGTCCTGATCGAGGAAAGGCGAGCGGCTGCGGATCTCGCGCAGCACCCTGACGAGAGCCGGGCTGGTCGTCAGCGGCCGGCGCAGGTCGACGCCCTGCGCTGCGGCCAGCAGCTCGATCGCGACGATGTCGGCGGCATTGCGTGCCATGTCGGCGAGCCGCCGGGCCGCATAGGTGGCCATGCTGACATGGTCTTCCTGGTTCGCGGAGGTCGGCAGGCTGTCGACGCTCGCGGGATGCGCCAGCGCCTTGTTCTCCGAGGCGAGCGCTGCGGCGGTTACCTGCGCGATCATGAAGCCGGAATTGAGCCCGGGCTCGGCGACGAGGAAGGCGGGCAGGCCGGAGCTCATCGCCGGATCGGTCAGCAACGTCGTGCGCCGCTCGGAGAGCGAGCCGATCTCGGCGATCGCCATCGCCAGCATATCGGCGGCGAAAGCGACCGGCTCCGCGTGGAAATTGCCGCCGGACAGGATCTCGCCGGAATCGCTGAACACCAGCGGATTGTCGGACACCGCATTGGCCTCGCGCTCGATCGTGCCGGCGGCCGAGCGGATCAGGTCGAGCGCCGCCCCCATCACCTGCGGCTGGCAGCGCAGCGAGTAGGGATCCTGCACACGGTCGTCGCCCGAGCGGTGCGATTCGCGGATGGCGCTGCCAACGATCAGCGCCTTCAGCGCGGCGGCAACGTCGCTCTGGCCGGGATGGCCGCGCACGGTGTGGATGCGCGCATCGAACGGCACGTCGGAGCCCTTCGCCGCGTCGAGGCTCAGCGCCCCGGCGACGAGCGCCGCCGCGAACACATTCTCGATGGCGGAGAGGCCGAGCGCTGCCAGTGCCGTCGAGACTTGCGTGCCGTTGAGAAGGGCGAGACCTTCTTTCGCCTCCAGCGACAGTGGCGCCAATCCGGCGCGCGCGAGGCCGGTCGCCGCGTCGATCACCTGGTCGCGCACGCGGAAGCTGCCTTCGCCGATCAGCGGCAGCGAGAGATGGGCGAGCGGCGCCAGGTCTCCCGAGGCGCCGACCGAACCCTTCGCCGGCACCTCCGGCAGCATGCCGGCGTTGTAGAGCGCGATCAGCGCCGCGATGACCGTCCGGCGTACGCCGGAGTGGCCGCGCGCGAGCGCGTTGACCTTCAGCGCGAGCACCAGCCGCACCGCCGCATCTGGGAGGGGATCGCCGGTACCCACCGCGTGCGAGCGCACCAAGCGGCGTTGCAGCTCGTTGACGTCCTCGGCGGCGATCCGTTGGCGCGCCAACAGCCCGAAGCCCGTATTGATGCCGTAGACGGGCGCGCCGCGCGCGACCACCTCCGCGACCGTCCGCGCCGAAGCTTCGATCCTCGGCCATGCATCTGCCGGCAACGCAATCTTTTGACCGCTGGATGCGAGCTGCCGCAGATCGGCGAGAGTCAGCGTACCGGGGCGCAGGACGAGGTCGGGCATGGGCTATCGAGGCATGCAGCGCCGGAACGGTCAAGCCACCCATCTGGAGTTCCCGGCCGCCGCCGTGTTAATTGTAGGACATCTGACGAAAGGGCGCTGCGCAAGGCCGCCCATGGGAGGGACGCGATCATGAATTTCCGACTGGCCTTCGGCGCGGCTGCGGCGGCGCTGACCATTTCCGTCGCCGCGCCGGCCGCGACGCTCGATGACGTGAAGCAGCGCGGCGTGGTTCATTGCGGCACAGCGCCGAACATCCCTGGCTTCGCCTTCACCGACGACAAGGGCGAGCGCAAGGGCTTCGACATCGATCTGTGCCGGGCGCTCGCCGCGTCGATCTTCGGCGACGCCAACAAGATCAAGCTCACGCCGCTGGCGCCGCGCGACGCCTTCGCGGCGCTGCAGACTGGCACGGTCGACATCCTGACGCATCGCTTCACCTGGACCTATGTCCGCGACAATGGTGGCGGGCTCGAGTTCACGCAGGCGCTGTTCTTCGACGGGCAGGGCTTCATGGTGAAGAAGAGCGCGGGCATCAAGAGCGCCACCGAGCTCAACGGCGCCTCGATCTGCCTGGCGCAGGGCACGACGTCGGAGCTCAACGTCGCCGACTTCTTCCGCAGCCGCAACATGCGTTATTCGATCGTCACCTTCGCCGATCTCGACGAGGCGCGCCGCGCCTACGAGGAGGGCCGCTGCGACGCCTGGACCAACGACCGCGCCAACCTGGCGGCGCGCGGCCTCGGCCTGCGCAATCGCGACGACCACGTCATCCTACCCGAAGTGATCTCCAAGGAGCCGATCGGACCGATGGTGCGGCAGGGCGATCCGCAATGGATGCATATCGCGCGCTGGACCTTCTTCGCGCTGATCGCCGCCGAAGAGCTGGGGCTCACCAGCGCCAATGTCGAGAAGATGCGCGGCAGCACCGAGAATCCGGAAGTCAAGCGCCTGCTCGGCGTCGACGGCGACTTCGGCCAGCGCCTTGGCCTGCCGGCCGGCTGGGCCTATGAGGCCATCCGGCAGGTCGGCAATTACGGCGAGATCTTCGAGCGCCATCTCGGTGCCGGCACGCGGCTGCAGCTCACCCGCGGCCAGAATGCGCTATGGCGCGACGGCGGGCTGCTGATAGCGCCGCCCTTCCGCTGACGCATCGCGACCGCTTGGCCGCTCGCACCGGGCTGGCGTCGCTCTGGCGCAGCCCCCGCATTCGCTCGATCGCCATCCAGGCGGCGCTCGCCGCCGTCCTGGTGGCGGCGCTTGCCTTCGTCGCCGACAACACGATTGCTAATCTGCGCCGGCTGAACGTCAATACCGGCTTCCGCTTCCTGTGGCAGCCCGCCGGCTTCGCGATCAACCAGACGCTGATCCCCTATAGCGAGGCGTCGAGCTATTTCACGGCCTTCGTCGTTGCATTGCTCAATACGCTGGTGCTGTCGGCCGCCGGCATCGTCGCGGCGACCGTGATCGGTTTCGTCATCGGCATCGCGCGCCTTTCGCGCAACTGGCTGATCGCGAAGCTGGCGGCAGTCTATGTCGAGACGCTGCGCAACATCCCGCTGCTGCTGCAGATCTTCTTCTGGTACTTCGCCATCCTGCGTCCGCTGCCGGGGCCGCGGCAGAGCGTGAGCCTGCTCTGGGGCACCGTGCTGCTCAACAATCGCGGGCTCTACCTGCCGGAGCCGGTTGTCGAGTCCGGCTTCGGCGTGCTGGTCGCGCTGCTGATCGCCGCCGCGGTCGCGATTGCGCTGAACCGCTGGGCGCGCCAGCGCCAGGCGGCCTCAGGACAGCGGCCGCGGCTGCTCGCGCCGGTGTTGCTGGTGCTCGTCGGCCTGCCGGCGGCGACGGCGCTGCTTACCGGCTTCTCGCTCCACTGGGATCGGCCGCAGCTCGTCGGCTTCAACCTGCAGGGCGGCATCGCGGTCATTCCGGAGTTCGTCGCGATGCTCCTGGCGCTGTCCCTCTACATCGCCGCCTTCATCGCCGAAATCGTGCGCGCCGGCATCCTCGCAGTCCCGGCGGGGCAGGTGGAGGCGGCGCGCGCGCTCGGCCTGCGGCGCGCGCAGATCTACCGGCTGGTGATCGTGCCGCAGGCGCTGCGCGTGATCCTGCCGCCGCTCACCAACCAGTATGTCAACCTCGTCAAGGCATCGTCGCTGGCGGCGGCGATCGCGTATCCGGACCTGATGCTGATCTTCGCCGGCACGGTGCTGAACCAGACCGGCCAGGCGCTGGAGGTGATGACGATCACGATGCTGGTCTACCTGACCATCAGCCTCACCGTGTCGCTGCTGATGAATCTCTATAACCGCCGCGTGGCGCTGGTGGAGCGATGAGCATCACCGCCAAGGCGCCGGGCGCCCTGCCGCTGCCGATCGCGCGTGCGCTCGCATGGGCGCGACACAATCTGTTCTCGAGCTGGCTCAACGGCGCGCTGACGGCGGCCGCGCTCATCTTTCTTTATCTGACAGTGCCGCCCCTGCTTGAATGGGCGGTGTTCGATGCCGCATGGACGGGCAGCGGCGGCCGCGCCTGTCCGGACCCGGACGCAGCCTGCTGGGTGTTCATCCGCGCGCGGTTCGCGCAGTTCGTCTATGGCGGCTATCCGGCAGTCGAGCGGTGGCGCGTCGATCTGCTTTTCGCATTGAGCGCGCTGGGCGCAGTCGCCCTGCTGCTGCCGCGCGTGCCGCGCAAGGGCTGGATCGCCGGCGGGGTGATCGTGCTGCTGCCGAGCGCCGGCGTGGTCCTTCTCCCCGGCGGCTGGTTCGGCCTGCGCGCGGTGCCGACCGGCGCCTGGGGCGGGCTGATGCTTACCCTCGTCGTTGCCACCTGGGGCATCGTCACCTCGATCCCGCTCGGCCTACTGCTTGCGCTCGGCCGCCGCTCGGAGATGAAGTTCGTGCGGCTGTTCTGCATCGCCTTCATCGAGCTGTGGCGCGGCGTGCCGCTGATAGCCGTGCTGTTCATGGCGGCCATCATGTTCCCGCTCTTCGTCCCGGCAGGCACCGATTTCGATACGCTCTTGCGGGCGCTGGTGGCGCTGTCACTATTCAACGCCGCCTACATGGCCGAGGTGTTCCGCGGCGGCCTGCAGGCCGTGCCCAGGGGTCAGTACGAGGCGGGACGCGCGCTGGGCCTCGGCTACTGGCGACTGACGGCACTGATTGTTCTGCCGCAAGCCATCCGCATCGTGGTGCCGGGTATCGTCAACACCTGCATCGCCATCTTCAAGGAGACGACCGTGGTGCTCGTGATCGGCCTGTTCGACCTGCTCGGCGCGGTGCAGGCCGGGCTTGCCGATCCCGAATGGCTGATCGGGGAGCACGTCCGCACCAGCGCATATGTCTTTACTGCGTTGATATTCTGGGTGTTCTGCTTCGGCCTATCGCGCTACTCGCTGCGGTTCGGCAACCGGCCGTCCGACGCCCCGCCGGCCTAATCGGACTTGTAAGACGTCGCACGATATTGGATATTGATCTGCGAGTTGCCACATTATTGTGGTAGTCCTAAGGCAGCGGTTTCATGGAGGCGTCGGCGCGCGGATCGGCGGGTCCGGGCGCGGAAATGACAGCCTCGCGAGCCCATCGATTGCGGCGGTGCGAGTATGGCCCTCAAGATTGTCAGATCCGCCGTCTATGCGTTGGCTGCAAATTCGACGATCTTTCGCGCCCCTCAACCAGAGCGTGGAGCGACTATGAAGCGGTATCTGATCGAACGCGACTTGCCGGGAGTGGGTGGGATGACTCCAAGGCAACTCGAGGATGCCGCGGCGACGTCGAACAGCGCGCTCGCGAAGCTCACCGGCAAGGTGCATTGGGTGCAGTCCTTCGTGGTGGATGACAAGACGTTCTGCGTCTACCTCGCGGACGGCGAGGCATCAGTGCGCGAGCACGCCCGGCTGAGCGGCTTCCCGGCGAACAGGATCACGGAAGTGCGCACCGTCATCGATCCGATGACTGCGGCGTCCTGACCGGGCGCTCCGCGGCGCCGGACGCGGCGGAGCTCTCAGGCGAATGGCCGACGAGGACAGGGGCAATGGACCGCACCGACGACGCCGGACAGTTCTGCTGGGTCGATCTGGCAGCGAGCGATGCCCGCAAGGCGAAGGCCTTCTACGGCGCGTTGTTCGGATGGACCGCGCATGACGAGGAGGCGAATGGCGGCGTATTCACGGTCCTCCGCAGCCAGGGCGCCGATGTCGGTTCTCTATACCAACTCAAACAGTCGCACCTCGATCGCGGCGTGCCGTCGCATTGGACGCCTTATGTGAGGGTAAGCGACATCGAGGAGACGGTCGCGCGTGCCGTCTCGCTTGGGGGCGAACTGATCATTCCCCCCTTTGTCGTCACGGGAGTGGCGCGCATTGCCCTCATGTTGGACGCGGTCGGCGCGCTGCTTGGATTGTGGCAGCCGATCGACGTGACAATCCCGGAGAACGCTGATGACGATTGAGAAATTGAATCATGACGGTCACGGATCTGAATCGCCGCGGCAGGACAAGGGCGTCCTCGACGTCACTGTGGTCCTGGTTCAGGGCGATTATGCCTCGACCGCCATCGGGCCGATCGAGGTCTTTCAGTCGACGGGCGTGTTGTGGAACGTCCTTCACGGCGACGAGCCGCAGCCGCGCTTCCGCGTCCAGGTCGCGTCGATCGATGGCGACAGCGTCGTCAGCCCGTCCTCGCTCGAGTTCGCGCCGAAGCTATCCATCCGCGACATCGCGCATACGGACATCATCATCATCCCGGCGTCCGGCCTGGACATACCAAGTTGCGTCGCGCGCAGCGCGGCACTCCTGCCGTGGCTGCGCGAATGGTACGCCCGCGGCGCCTATATCGCGGGGGTCTGCACCGGCGTGGCGCTGATCGCCGAGGCCGGGCTCCTCGACGGCCGGCAGGCGACCACGCACTGGGCCGTCGCAAACCAGCTGCGGCAGCGTTATCCGAACGTTCTCTGGCGGCCGGAACTGTTCGTGACCGAGGACCGGCGCCTCCTCTGCAGCGGCGGAGTCTATGCCTCGATCGATCTCAGCCTCTACTTGGTCGAGAAGTTCTGCAGCCATGAGACCGCCCTGCAATGCGCGAAGGCGCTGCTCGTCAGCATGCCGAGGAGCCGGCAGTCCGGCTATTCCGTGCTGCCGCTCTCGCGCCCGCATGCCGACGAGAAGATCCGCACAGCGGAGGAGTACCTGCAGAAGCACTACAATCTCGATGTCTCTATCAAGGTGCTCGCCGACAAGGTGGGGATGGGCCCGCGCAACTTCATCCGGCGCTTCAAGGCCGCGACCGGTTATCTGCCCGGTGCCTACAGCCAGATGCTGCGCGTTGCCGCGGCGAAGGAGCTTCTGGAGAGCGGCGCGCCGTCGATACAGAACGTCTGCACGCGTATCGGCTATGGCGATGTCGGATACTTCCGCAGCCTGTTCAAGCGCCACACCGGCATGACGCCGGCGGAATACCGCAGCCAGTTCGCGCATATGAGCATGGAGCGCGGCGACCTTCCGAGAGGGCAGGAAGAGGAAGAGCAGTATGCGCGCCGGGCGAGCTGACCGCCGGCGATCGAAGACGCGGACGCAAGCCGCCGGTTAAGAGCGCAGGATCTCGGCGAGCGCGCCGAGCACCGCATCCGTGTCGTCGGGCCCGCCGATAGTGACGCGGATGTGGCGCTCGAACGGCGCCGGCCCGATGGCGCCGACCAGGATGCCGCGCTCGAAGAACGCCTTCACGGCACCCGCGGCCGGGATCGGCAGCTGCGCCGACACGAAATTCGCAACACTGGGCAGCGGCGCGCAGCCGAGGCGGGCGAAGCCCTCGCTGAGGCGGCGGCGCTCGACGGCGCAGTCGTCGAGCAGGCGCTGCGTGTGCGCCGCATCCTCGAGCGCCGCAAGTGCTGCGACCTGCGCGATGACGTTGACGTTGAACATGCCGCGCACGCGGTTGAGCGCCTCGGCGAGGTCCGGCCCGCTCAGCAGTGCATAGCCGACGCGCAGGCCCGCGAGGCCGTAAGCCTTAGATAACGTGCGCACCACCGCCCACGGGCCCGGCCGCGCAGCGAGTGCTGCCAGCGCGTCGGGTCCTCCAGCATGGCGCGCAAATTCGAAATAGGCCTCGTCGATCACCAGCAGTACGTTGGCCGGCACGCCGCTCGCGAGGCGCGCGAGGGCCGCTTCATCGAGCATGGCGCCGGTTGGATTGTTCGGCGTCGCGCACAGCACGAGCTTGGTGTCGGGCCGGATCGCCGCGAGCATGGCGCCCACGTCGTTGGCACCGTCGGCGCGCACGGGCACCGCGATCGGGCTGGCGCCAGCGAACAGGGTGCCGGTCATGTAGCGCGGGAAGGAGGGCGTGGGCAGCACGGCGGAGGCGCCGGATTCGAGCGCCACCTGCGCCAGCAGCATCAGCAGGTCGTCGCTGCCGTTGCCGAAGACGATGCGCGCCGGCTCGACGCCGGTGCGCTGCGCGATCGCAGCCGCCAGCGCGCGCCAGCGCGGATCGGGGTAGCGGTTGACCTGGCCCGCCGCGTCGCAGATCGCGGCGATCACGCGCGGCGAGGGCGGAAAGGCCGACTCGTTCAGGTTCAACCGCCGGATTGGCGCGGTGACGCCGGCCGCGCGCGCATCCGCCTCGACCGTGACGGGACGGAAGGGATTCAGCGCCGCGACGCTGCGGCGGATGACGCTCGCTGCTTCGGGCATAGGTCTTATGGTTGTACGGTCGTTCATGGCATCTCCAAGGCGTTGCGCACATTATCATGTCACCTTGCCTGGAATAGAGGCATGCCGCCCGCGACACCGCGCTCGCTTGCAATGCGGGCCGATCCCGCTACGATTGCCGCAGTTTTGTCGCAAACGGCAGGCGCAAGCCCGGCCGCATCCGGAAACCCGATACAGGAGAGGTCTCGATGGTTCTCAACCGATGGTCCGCGGGGCTGTGCGCCGCGATTCTCGCGCTTGCCGCAGCGCCCGCCCTCGCGCAGACGCAGCAGGCTCAGGCGAAGCCGAAGGTCGTGCTGGCAATGAGCGGCTGGACCGGCTTCGCGCCGTTCACGCTGGCCAAGGAGAAGGGCCTGTTCCAGAAGCGCAACGTCGATTTCGACATCAAGAAGATGCCGACCCAGGCGCGCCACGCAGCGATGGCGGCCGGCGAGGTGCAGGCGATCTCGACGACGATCGACACGCACATCACCTATGTCGCGGCCAACGTACCGGTGACGCAGGTGCTGGTTATCGACAGCTCCACGGGCGGCGACGGCGTGCTGGTCAAGAACACGATCAAGAGCTTCGCGGACCTCAAGGGCAAGACCGTCGCGGTCGACAATCCGGGCGCGGTCTCGAACTTCTGGTTCAACTACCTCCTGAAGAAGAACGGCATGTCGATGAAGGACGTGCGGCCGTCCAACATGGGCCCGAACCCGGCAGCACAGGCTTTCGCGGCCGGCCAGTTCGATGCCGCCGTGACCTACGAACCGTACATGTCCGGCGCGCTCAAGAGCGTGACC
>DATAAP010000296.1:0-6564 GCA_036260035.1 Alphaproteobacteria bacterium
GCGCGTCCACCCGCTGGTGCCGGCCACCGGCTCGATCGGCGCCGCGGATCTCTCGCCGCTGGCGCACACGGGCTTGGTCCTGCTGGGCCAGGGCCTCGCCGAACATGAGGGCGAGATCCTCGAAGGCGCGCATGCGCTCGCGGCGGCCGGGCTGCAGCCGGTGACGCTCGGGCCCAAGGACGGCATCGCGCTGCTCAACTGCAACGCGGCGTCGACCGGCCCCGGCGCGCTCGTGCTCGCCGATGCGCGCGCCGTGTTGGATGCGCTCGATTCCGCCGCGGCGCTGAGTTTCGAAGGTTTCCGCGCCAATGTCAGCCCGCTCGATCCGCGCCTGCAGGCTCTGCGGCCGGCACCCGGGCAAGCCGAGACCGCAGCGCGGCTGACCGAATTGCTCGACGGCAGCCTGCTGTGGAAGCCGGGTGCGGCGCGCCGCGTGCAGGATCCACTCGGCTTCCGCTGCGTCGCGCAGGTCAACGGTGCCGCGCGCGTTGCCCTGCACGGCGCCATCGAGGCCGTCGAGATCGAACTCAATGGCGCCGGCGACAACCCCGCTGTGCTGTACGAAAGCGGCGAGATCCTCTCCAACGCGAATTTTGACGTGACGGCGCTGGCGCTCGCCTTCGAGGCTTTAGGCCAGGCGTTAGCACAGGCGGCGAACCTGTCGGTGATGCGACTCTTCAAGCTGATGTCGCCGGCCTTCAATGACCTGCCGCGCTTCCTAACGCCGATCGGCAAAGCAAACAACGGCTTCGCGACGACGCAGAAAACCGCGGCGGCGCTGGAGGCGGAGATCCGCCACCTTGCTCTGCCTGTCTCGCTGCATGTCGCGCCGGTTGCGGACGGCGTCGAGGACTATGCGCCGATGACACCGCGCGTCGTCGCCAAGACCGGCGAGATCGTCGAGCGGCTGCGGCTGCTGACGGCGTTGGAGCTGATCGCCGCAGCGCAGGCGATCGACCTGCGCAAGCTGGATACGGTCGGCAAGGGCGCGCGGGAAGCGCATGCGATGGTGCGCAGCGTCTGCGCCTTCCTCGACGAGGACAGGCCGCTGGGCCCGGATATCGAGGCGGTTGCGGCGCGGATCGCGGGCACCGCATGAGCTGGACCTTCCGCAACCTCGACAACATCGCCATCGCGCTCTGGGAGCACGTCGTGCTTGTCGCGATTTCCATCGCCATCGCCTTCGCGATTTCGCTTGCGCTCGGCATCTGGGCGAGCCGGCGGCCGCGCGTCTACGCCGCTGTCGTCGGCATCGCGGCATTGCTTTACACCATCCCGAGCCTTGCACTGTTCGCGATGCTGATCCTGTTGCTCGGGCTCGGCGCCAAGCCGGCAATCACCGGCCTGGTCGCCTATTCGATCCTGATCCTCGTGCGCAACATCGCGACGGGTCTGCGCGAAGTGCCAGCCGATGTCGTGGACGCGGCGACCGGGATGGGCTTCGGCCGCGCCCAGCGGCTGTGGCGGATCGAGCTGCCGTTGGCGCTGCCCGTGATCGTCGCGGGGTTGCGCATCGCGCTCGTGACGCAGATCGGCATCGCGACCATCGCGGCCTATATCAACGCGGGCGGGCTCGGCGCACTGATCTTCTCCGGGATCAACCAGCGCTTCCCGGAGAAGATTCTTGTCGGCGCGGCCGTCGCTTCTCTCCTGGCGATCTCAGCCGATCGCGGCCTCGCCTATGTGGAGCGGCGGCTGCGCGCCGCGCAGGCCGCCTGAATGCTCGAAGGCGCCTGGACCTACATCGTCAACAATCCCGCGGTGTTCCGCGCGGCGCTGGCTACGCATCTGTGGCTGAGCGGGGTGGCGCTCATCGTCGGGATCGTCGTCGCGGTGCCGCTCGGCATCTGGCTCAGCCGCTATCCACGCGCGGCGGAGGCCGCGATCAATACGGCCGGCATCCTGCGCACCATCCCGAGCCTCGCCATTCTTGCGCTAATGCTGCCGCTGCTCGGCACCGGCTTCCTGCCGTCGGTTGTAGCGCTGATCGTCTATGCCCTGTCGCCGATCCTCATCAACACGTATGTCGGCATCAAGCAGGTCGACCCCGACGCGGTCGACGCCGCCCTGGGCATGGGCATGACGCGGCTGCAGATCGTGGCGCAAATCGAGGTGCCGCTCGCCGTGCCTGTGATTTTCGCTGGCATCCGCACGGCCGCGGTGCAGGTTGTCGCAGGTGCTACGCTCGCCGCATTCATCGGCGGCGGCGGGCTGGGCGACTTCATTACCGCGGGCATCGCCATCATGGACGCCTCGCGCCTGCTGGTCGGCGCCATCCCGGTGGCGCTGCTCGCCATCGCAACCGAACTCCTCTTCGGCGGCATCGAGCGCGCGCTGACCAGCAAGGGCATCAAGGTGCAGGTGGCATGATCGAGCTCGACGCCCTGACCAAGACGTTCCCAGGGGTGCCGATGCCCGCAGTGGATCGCCTGTCGCTCGATATCCCAGACGGCACGACCTGCGTGCTGATCGGCCCGTCCGGCTGCGGCAAGACGACGACGATGCGCATGATCAATCGCCTGATCGAGCCGTCGGGCGGGCGCATCGTGCTCGATGGCGAGGACGTGACGAAAATCGATCCGGTCAGCCTGCGCCGGCGCATTGGCTATGTGATCCAGCAGATCGGCCTGTTTCCCCACATGACGATCGCTGCGAATATCGCGACGGTGCCGCGGTTGCTAGGCTGGGAGCAGGCGAAGACCGACGCGCGCGTCGACGAGATGCTCAACCTGGTGGGCCTCGAGCCCGCACGATTCCGCAGCCGCTTCCCGCGCGAGCTGTCGGGCGGGCAGCGTCAGCGCGTCGGTGTGGCGCGGGCGCTTGCCGCCGATCCGCCGGTGATGCTGATGGACGAGCCGTTCGGCGCCATCGACCCGATCACCCGCGCCAACCTGCAGAACGAGTTCCTGCGCATCCTGCGCCGCCTCAGGAAGACGGTGATTTTCGTCACGCACGACATCGACGAGGCGATCAAGATGGGCGACCGCATCGCCATCCTCAAAGACGGCCGGCTCGTGCAGTACGGCACCCCCGACGAGATCCTGTCGCGCCCCGCCAATGACTTCGTCGCCGAGTTCGTCGGTGCCGACCGCGCCCTCAAGCGCCTGAATCTTGTAAGCGTGCGCGAAGTAATGGAGCCAGGCTCCGCCGGCAGCGCAGTCACGGTGCCGGGCGAGACCTCGCTCAAGGACGCGCTCGCTTTGATGCTGGTGCACGATGTCCGCGAGCTGACGGTAGTCCATAACGGGGCGACAGTCGGCTTCGTATCGATGGACGCAATCCAACGCCGTATCACCGGTGCTGTGTGAGCGCGCCAGATCGGACACGAACGATACAGCTGTCGAAGCGCGATCTGACTTCGCTGGTCGAAGATGGCATCATTGATGCAAACCAGGCCGAACGCATCTGGTCTCGCCTTTGGCAGCGCGACGAAACCGATCCGCGCCCGCGCTTCGACCTCGTCCACCTTCTTTGGTATGCCGGCGCGCTGATCGTTATGGCCGCGATGGGCCTGTTCTCTGCGGAAGCCTGGAGCCGCTACGGCGGATTCACGCTGGCGGCGATCACATCCGCTTATGCCATCGTCTTTGCCGCCGCCGGCAGCTATCTCTGGCATGCACGTCGGTTGCGAACGCCAGGCGGCCTTCTGATCACGGTGGCCGTCATCATGGTGCCCGCGACCATCGGCGCCGTTCAGGACGCGCTCGGCTGGTGGACGACTGGCGGCACGTCATACCGCTACTTCTTCCCTTGGGTGAGGTCCAGCTGGTTTTTGATGGAACTCGGCACGCTCGTCGCTGCCTTGGTCGCGCTCCGCTTCTTCCGCTTCCCGTTCATCACGATGCCGCTTGCCGCGGCGTTGTGGCTCCTGTCGATCGACCTGGCACCGTGGCTCCTTGGCGAAAGCTGGGCGGACGGGCACCGGCAGAAGGTCCTGTCGCTCGTGGTCGGCCTCCTCATCCTCGCGGCAGCATGGCGGGTCGACATCCGGTCGGGCGGCGACTTCGCGTTCTGGCTCCACTTGGCCGGCCTGCTCGCGGCGTGGGGCGGGCTGTCCTGGATGGAGAGCGATTCGGAACTCGGGCGCGGTCTCTACTGCCTGATCAACGTTCTGCTGCTCTTCCTCTCGATCTTTCTCGTGCGACGCGCCTACGCGGTCTTCGGGGCGCTCGGGGTCAGCTTCTATGTCGTCGATCTCGCTGACCGGGTATTCAAGGACTCCCTGCTCTTCCCGCTGGCCCTCTCGTTAGTCGGAATCGCTGTGATCGTGCTCGGCCTACTGTACTTTCGAAGGAGACAGGCGATCGCGGACGGTTTGCGGCGCGCCCTGCCACCCAGCCTGCAGGCGCTCCGCCCGGCACATGCTCGCGAATGACCGCTAGGCCGGCTGGAGATACCCGGCATCAATGGCTGCCTGCTCGCGCTCGATTGTGACCGCATAGGCCCCCGGCTCGACGGCGGCAAAGCCCTTGAGGAGTAGCGCGTCGCGCAGTTTCGCAAGCTCGGGGCGGCGACCGCTTTCGACGAGGGCATGACGCAGACGCGCCGCGACCGCATCGTCGCAGCCCGGTGCCGCGACCAGCGGCGGTATCGGTGTAGCTGCGGTCGTCGCGATCGTGCGCAGGCGGCTGATCAGGTCTGGATCGTGCTTTTTCAGCAGGTCATGCACGTAGCTGTCGAGCGGCCCGACATCGATACGGTCCTCGAGGACGGCCTCGATTACGCGGCGCGGCGTCACCAGCGGACCGATGGATTCCCGATAGAGCGCCGGCCGCAACGTGCTGCGAAACCGTAGGAGATGGTGGCGCGGCGCATTGAAACCTGATTGCGAATCCTCGACCGTGTAGCCGATGCGGCCGCCGAACGTGTCTTCCAGCGTGCGGAAATCCGCCGTCGCGCGCACGACGAAATCGGTGAAGTAGACAGGCTTGCTGCCGTACCGCGCCGGCGACGGCACTGGTGCAGCGATCAGCTTCGGCGGCGTCGCACTGCGCGCGAACGGAAAGCCGCACATGAAGACGCAGCCGAGGTCGGGACGCGACCAGAGTTCCCCGAGTGGAGCCGGATACGCGTGGTCGATCCAGTTCAGATCAACGCCTGCGCGCTGGCCAACCCACAGGAACAGCTCGCGCCATGCCGCCGCGACCTGCGGCGTGACGGCATACATGCGGGCGTTGGCGACGAACGTCACGCGAACCGCAGCCGCTGCCCCAGACCCAGGCGCGCCGCCTTTTCCAGCATCGCGTGGCCGAGCGCGATATCGCTCAAGGACAGGCCGCGGTGCCAGAACAGGATCGTCTCGTCCTCGCGCTCGCGGCCGGGCTTGAGTCCGGCGACGATCTGGCCCAACTCGGCATGCAGGGTCTGCTCGCTGAGCTTACCGGCCTCGACATGGGCGCGCAACGAGCCGAAGCGGCCGCCCTTGCACTGCCCCCAATCGTCGACGACCAGCTTGGACATGATGTCCGTCAGCGACAACTCGACTGCGCTCATCGTGCCGTAGGGCACGACGAAGGCGCCCTTCTTGATCCATGCGGTCTTCAGCAGCGGCGTGGGCTCGGTCAGCCGCGACGCCTCGACGACGATGTCCGCGCCCATCACCGTCGATTCCCAATCATCCATGACGTGGACCTTCTTGCCGAGATCCCTGGACAGCTTCTCGCCGAAGGCGCTCCGACTTTCCGGCCGGCGCGAATGCACGCGGATCTCCTCGAAATCGAACAGCCGGTCGAGCAGGCGCACGTTCCAGTACGCAGTGCCCCGCGCGCCGATATGCCCGAGCACCTTGCTGCCCTTGCGCGCGAGATACTTGGCACCGATTGCGGTCACGGCGCCGGTGCGCATGTCGGTGATCGCGCTGGCGTCGAGCATCGCGCGCGGGGTGCCCGTGTTCGGATCGAACAGGTTGAGGATAGCCAGCTCAGACGGCAGGCCTAATTTGTAGTTGTCGACATAGTCGCCGACGATCTTGACGCCGGCGAGATTGACGGGCGCTCCGATGTAGCCGCGCAGCACGTTGAAATGCCCGTGCACTTTGGGGTCGGGGATCAGGTGCATGCGCGGCTCGATCACGGTCCCGCCGCGCCCTTGCGCCGCGAGGCTGGTCTCGATCGCATTCAGAATTTCGTCGTCGGTGATCTCGAGGGCTTCGATGTCGAGCCCGTTCAGATAGGTCACGTAGATCGGCTTCATCAGGCATCCGGTATGGCAGCACGCCACTTTCGCTGCCGCGCCGCGCAACTGCAAGCCGGTTTGCGGGGCTTCCGCGCCGCTGCTATCGTCCGCCCGCATTTCACCACTGCGACAGGAGCATCCATGCGCCCCGCCCAACGCCTGCGCGAGGCCCTCGCCTCTCCCGGCATTGTCGTCATGCCGTGCTGCTTCGACGGGCTGTCGGCGAAACTGATCGCCGATGCGGGCACGAAGGTGAGCTTCATGAGCGGGTTCGCCGCCTCCGCTGCACGGCTGGGCCTGCCGGATACCGGGCTCATCTCCTTCGGCGAAATGGTCGATAGCGTGCGCAATTGCTGCGCGGCCGCTCCGGACATGCCGATCATCGCCGAC
>DATAAP010000297.1:0-1751 GCA_036260035.1 Alphaproteobacteria bacterium
GCGGCCCAGCGCCCTAGCGCGTCGCTGCTCGGTACGCCCGGCTTCTGCGCGCCCCGCGATCCAGAGAGCGAGCTCGCGATGGCGATCTCGCTCGGTTCGGTGATGATCTTCACGCAGCCCGCGGGTGCCGTGTCGCCGAGCGCTATCCGGACAGTGCGCGTGTCGACGGTGAGGAGATCGCGCATGAACTCCCGCGTCGTTAGCTCGGCGGCGAGCATCAGCGGCAGGAAATGGAAGCTGTATGCAACGTAGCCGCCATTCACCGCGAAAGACGATGGGGTCAGGATCTTGCATCCATTCGGGATCGTATCGGCCGGGCTCAGACCCAGGCGGGTAAGACCGTGATGGACGAGATCGCTTCCGGCCAGCGACAGTGGCTCTCCCCGGCGCCTGTCGCTCGGCGCGACCGCGGCGTGATCGACTTCGAGGGCGCTGGCGAGGACGGCCTTCATGCCGCCATCAAGCAGCTTTTGCGCCGCCTCGAGGCTGCCGTCCGAAAGCAGCGTGTCGGCGGTGAGGAACGAAATGGCGCTCCGAGCGTGCCGCGCGCGCTCCATCGACGCGTAGTGGGCCGCGGACATGACCCAGTACGAGAAGTCCGGCGGCGGCGGCGCCGACACGATCGAGTCCGGGATGGCGAAGTAGTCGACGGCTGCATGCCGCCGCAAGGCCGCCAGGACCGGCTCGGCCTCGAGCATCGCCTGGCCCGTGACGGTCGTCGTGATCTCGAGCCGCACGCCCTTTCTGCGGGCCAGCGCCGGAAGATTGCCCGGCGCGAGTAGCGAGGCGAGCAGCCCGGACGACGCCGCCGATACGTAATCACGGCCCCAGACCGGCACGCTCAGGCGGATCGCGTCCGTTTCGGGGCTCAGACGCGCTGCGTCCTCGAACCAAGCCGATGCAGTTAGAAACAGCTCGCGGTAGCGTCGTGCGGTGGCGCCCGGCACGTCGGCAGGTCGCGCCAGCGTCTGAACGGCAGCTGCCATACGCCCGTCGATCACTTCGTACAGGGCCCGCTTGATGAACGCGTCTTCAATCGCCGATCGCAGGTGATCGAGGCGAGGGCTGCGCTCGACTGCAGAGGCGCGGGCGCACCAATCCGCCGCTTCCTCCAGCTGGCCGATGCGCATATACGTGCCGGCAAGCCCGAACATCGCGTCGACATTGTCGGGCATCCGCGCGATCGCTTTGTACAGCAATGCGAGGGTTGTTTCCGTGTCTTGCTGGCCCGCTGCGCTGGCCGGTGCGGTCAAGTTGATCTCTCGATCTCGCGTTCAGAGCGGCCAGGAGGCGAGGCGTCTGACGCCGGACGACAGTATGTAATCGTGGTAAATGGCCCGTTAAAATTGTAGTTCGGTTCACCGCACCCTGGGCGCCGCGACCGCGAGTCGCTTGACGGGCGTTGCTCGCTTGACGGCCGCGCCTCGGCCCGCCACAACCGCTGCCGGGGACACGCCATGACCGACCGCTACCTTCTCGCCCTCGACCAGGGCACCACCAGCACGCGCGCGATCCTGTTCGATGCCGAGGGAAGTCCGCGCGCCTCGGCGCAGGCCGAGCTGCCGCAGGTCTATCCGCAGCCGGGCTGGGTCGAGCACGACCCCGAGGAGATCTGGCGTGCGACCATCTCGGTGCTGAAGCGCACGCTTGCCAATGCGCGCGTCGCGCCGAGTGCGGTGGCAGGAATCGGCATCACCAACCAGCGTGAGACCACGGTGCTATGGGACCGCGCTACCGGCACGCCGATCCAC
>DATAAP010000298.1:0-2466 GCA_036260035.1 Alphaproteobacteria bacterium
GGGGCTGCGTCGGCGGTCATTAACGGCTGAGCTTGTGCATCCGCCTAAATTTTAGGCGGCTTGCGCAGATGCATTCGCCTGAATCTTGGGCAGTCATTGTGTCGCGGCGCGCGCTCTGGACAGGGCACCGAGGCAGGGCCATCGTGCGGGCATGAGCGCAGCCGGCATAGGAGCAATCGCAAGCGACGTCGTCGTGCTCGGCGGCGGGCTGGTCGGCTTGTCGACCGCTGTGGCGCTCGGCCAGGCAGGACTGAGCGTTGTCGTGGTCGACCGCGAGAAGCCCGCAGTCGCTGCCGCGGATCCGTTCGATGGCCGTGGCTCGGCGATCGCCTGGGGCTCGGCGCAGGCGCTGCGCGGCATCGGCTTGTGGCCGCTGCTCGAAGGCCGCGCGGCCCCGATCGAGGAGATCCGCGTCACCGACGGCGAGTCGCTGCTGTTCCTGCATTACGATCACCGCGAGGTCGGCGGCAATCCGCTCGGCTACATCGTCGAGAACCGCTTCATCCGGCGCGCGCTCTATGCGCGCATCGCCGCACTCGAAACCGTGACCCTGCTAGCACCGATGCAGGCAATCGGCGTCGAGCGCTCGAATGCCCGTGCGAGCGTGACGCTCGCTGACGGTCGCCGCATCCGCGCGCGGCTGGTGATCGCCGCGGACGGCCGCGAGTCGCCGACGCGCCGGGCGGCCGGAATCGGGGTCATGCGGTGGAGCTACAGACAGACCGCGATCGTGTGCTCGATCCGCCACAGGAAGCCGCATCGCGGCGTCGCGCACGAGCGCTTCCTGGCGGCGGGACCCTTCGCCGTGCTGCCGCTGCCGGATTCCGAGAGCGGCGAGCACCGCTCGTCCATCGTATGGACCGAGCGCGATGAACTCGCGCCGGCGATGCTGGCGCTGAACGACACCGAGTTCGCGGAGGAGATCGCGCTACGCTTCGGCGATTCGCTGGGCGAGATCGGCGTCGCGGGCCCGCGCTGGGCCTATCCGCTGTCGCTCCTGCAGGCGGACCGCTACACGGATCTGCGTCTGGCGCTCGTCGGCGATGCCGCGCATGTGATCCATCCGATCGCGGGGCAGGGACTCAATCTCGGCCTGCGCGATGTCGCGGCGATCGCGGAATGCATCGTCGATGCGCACCGCCTCGGGCTCGATGTCGGCGCGACCGACGCGCTGGAGCGTTATGCGCGCTGGCGCCGCTTCGACAATCTCACGCTGCTCGCGGTGACCGACGGGCTGGTGCGCCTGTTCTCGACCGACATGGCGCCGGTGCGGCTCGCGCGCGATCTCGGCCTCGCCGCCGTGCAGCGCCTGCCCGGCCTAAAGCGCTTCTTCATGCGCCATGCAATGGGCGTGGTCGGCGATCCGCCGCGTCTCGTGCGCGGCGAGGCGCTGTAGCGTCCGCGAACAAGACCCGGACCTCTATTGCGCGCGGCGCTCCGCTTCCGTCGACGCCAGCCACATGCCTGCAAGCGCGATGATGCCGCCAACGACCTGGCCGGCGCTCAACGTCTCCCCAAGAAACAGGACCGCCGTCAGCACGCCGACGATCGGATCGAGGTTGATGTAGGCGCCCACAAGGCTCGCATCCAGCTCGCGGAGGACGCGGCCGTAGACAACGAAGGCGATGGCCGAGGCAATGACGCCAAGGAAAAGCGCGCCGAGCCACGCCTGCAGGGACGGACTCGACCATGGGATGTGCGACAGCTCGATTGCCGCCAGCGGCACTTGCATTGCGGCGCCTATCAGCGATGCGCAGGCGATCACGGCGATCTGATCCGCATCGGCGAGTTGCTTCGCGATGACGGTATACACCGCCCATGCGGCGACGGCGCCCAGCATGCACAGCGCGCCGATCAACGGGTGCGGCGAGGCGCTGTCCTGTTCGCCGCTCGCGACGACGAGCGCAACGCCGCATATCGACAACGCAATGCCGGCGATGCGCCGCTTGGACGGCGTCTCGCTGAGGCCGACCACCGCCGCCACGCCAACGGCGGCTGGAACGAGGGCGAAGATCATCGCGCCCTGCGAGGCCGAGCCGTAGAGCAGGGCGTAGTTGAAGCCGATGTGGAACAGCGCGATTCCGGTGAGGCCCATCAGCGCAAGCCGCATGACCGGAAGCGGCCGCGGCAGGCCCTTCAGGCCGCCCCGTGCTGCCGCGATCGGTGCCAGCACGCAGGCTGCGATCAAGAACCGCAGCGCACTGAGGGTGAGTGGAGGGATCTCGCTGACGGCAGCCTTGGTGACGACGAACGTGCTGCCCCAGACGACCATGAGCGCAACGAGGCTTGCGAGCGCGTAGGAGCGGCGCGAGATCACGGCACCTCCGACGGCCCGGGGAGCGCTAGCTTGGTTTCTTCACGCCGCGCGGATCGCGCGACAGGCCCTTAGCCGCGAGGGCTTTGAGGTAGTCCTGCCAGATCTGATCGCGGTTCTCGCCGAGATGGCGCAGGTACTGCCAACTGTAG
>DATAAP010000299.1:0-4371 GCA_036260035.1 Alphaproteobacteria bacterium
TACGGCGATGCGCCGCCCGCCCTCGAGCCGTCTCAGCCGTTCTGCCGGCCGCACCAGCCTGAAGGACGTGGCGCGGCTCGCCGGTGTGTCAACGGCGACTGTCTCGCGCGCCCTCAACCTGCCGGGGCAGCTCGATCCCGAGACCCTCAGCCGCGTGCGCGACGCGATCAAGCGGCTGCGCTACGTGCCGCATGGCGCTGCGCGCGCGCTGCGCAGCCAGCGCAGCCGGATGATCGGCGCGGTGGTGCCGTCCTTCGACTACGCCCTCTGCGCCCGCACGACGAGCGCCTTGCAGAGCGAGCTCGATGCCCACGGCTATGCGCTCGTGCTGGCCGCGCACCACTACGATCTCGCGACCGAGGTGCGCGTCACCTCGCAGCTGCTCGAGCACGACGTCGAAGCATTCGTGTTCGTCGGACTCGATCATGATCCAGAGCTTTTCGCGCTCTTGGGCGAGTTCGACCGGCCGTACGTGCTGACCTGGGGCGTCGATACCTCGGGCGTCCATCCCAGCATCGGCTTCGACAACCGGGCGGCGACCTTCGCGCTCGCAAACCATATCCTCGATCTCGGCCACCGCCGGATCGGCCTGATCACCGCCCCGCACGAGGGCAACGACCGCGCGCGCGAGCGCAGCGCCGGCGTCCGCATGGCGCTAGCCGCGCGCGGCCTCGAGATTCCGGAGGGCTATGACCAGCGCGGGCCGATCGCGCTGGCCTCCGGCGCCGAGCTCATGCGCCGGATGCTTGCGCTTCCAGAGCCGCCGACAGCCGTAATCGCAACCAACGACGTCTTCGCCGTCGGCGCGATGATGGCCTGTCGCGAGGCCGGCGTGCGCATCCCCGAAGACATGGCCGTCACCGGCGTGGACAATACCGAGCTCGGTGCTACGCAGACGCCGGGGCTCACCAGCGTGCGCACGCCGATCGTGGAAGTCGGCCGCGCCGCGGCCCAGCATCTGATCGCGCGGCTCAAAGGCGAAAGCGTAAAGTTCTCCGACCAGCTCCCCTTCGAGCTGGTCCTGCGCGGCAGCACGGAGAAGCCGCGCGGCTGATCCGGTCCTCTACTGGCTCGCGGTGATCCCGCCATCCACATAAAGGATCTGGCCGGTCACGAAGTCCGATGCGGGCGCCGCAAAGAACAATGCAGCGCCCACCACATCCTTCGGATCCGCGATGCGGCCGAGCGGGATGCGCTCGTGCAGCGCGCGGCGGAACTTCGGGTTTTCCATCACGTGCCGGATCATCTCCGTATAGACGAACGTCGGGGCGATGCCGTTGACGTTGATCTTGTGCCGGGCGAGCTCCATTGCGTGCTGCTTGACGAGCATCAGAAGCCCGCCCTTGGTGCTGCAATAAGCGGAGTAGCCGCGGTCGCGCAGGCCGAGCTGCGCGCGCACCGACAGCAGATGGATCTGCTTGCCGCCGCGCCCGGCGGCGATCTGCCGTTTCGCGACGGCCTGGCCGAGGAACATCGCGGCCTTGAGGTTGACGCGATAGACCTCGTCGAAGGCCGCCTCGGTTACGTCGCAGAGGGGTTCCTCGATATGCACACCGATGCAGTTCACCAGGATATCGACGCCGCCATAGCGCTTCACCGCGCCTGCGACCGCCTGCTCGATCTGTCGCACGCGGGTGGCGTCCATGGCGACGCCGACCGCGTCATGGCCGGCGCGCATGAGCGATCCTGCCAGCGCCTCGGCCTTGCTCTTCACCCGGCCGGCGATCACCACCCTTGCGCCACGCTGCGCCAAGCCCCAGGCGATCGCTTCTCCCAGGCCGCCATAACCGCCGGCAACGAAGGCAATCTGGCCGTCAAGATCGAAGAGTCCGCCGAGCGCTTGCGTGAAATCGACTGCCGGCGTGATGCGGCCAGCGGGCCTTCTCATCCGCTTCTTCTCAATCGAACTGGAGGCCGCCATTGAGGTCCAGTATCTCGCCGGTGATGAAGCCGGCGAGCGGCGAGACGAAGAAACGCACGCAGTGGGCGAATTCCTCCGGCTCGCAGAAGCGGCCGACCGGGATCATGGCGATCATTTTCTCCTGCTGCTCCTTGGTGAGCTGCTCCGTCACCATCGGAGTGCGGACATGCGCGGGCGCGATGCCGTTGACGGTCACGCCGAACGCCGTGCATTCGCGTGCCAATGAGAACGTCAGTGCCTGAAGCGCGCCCTTCGAGACGGTGTAAGCCGTCCCCGCCGTAACACCGCCCGATTTCATGGCATAGGAGCAGGTGTTGACGATCCGACCCCAGCGCCGCGCCTTCATGCCCGGCAGGATCAGCTTCGACAGATAGAAGGCGCCATCCAGATTGATTGCTAACACCCTGCGCCATTCATCCGGCGTGGTCTCGGCCACCTTGTTATTCGACAGGATGCCGGCATTGTTGACCAGAACGTCGATCGGCCCGACCTCGCTCTCGGCGCGGCGCACGGCCGCCTCAACCTGCTTGAAATCGGACACGTCGAACGCCAGCGGATGCGCATCGCGCCCGAGCGGCGCGGCGAGAGTCTTGAGCTTGTTGGCGTCAAGATCCCCCATGACGACCGCATAGCCGTCATCGAGCAGCGCCTTGGTCGTCGCGAATCCCATGCTGCCGGCAGCGCCCGTAACCAGGGCGACCTTCTTCTTCTCACTCACGTGTTCGCTGCTCCTCTCGCCCCGAGCATCACGGCCTGCCTAACCGGATAGATTGCCCAAATATCGCCGCGCGCGCTCATCGGCCAGCAGCGTAGTGAAATCGGGCGACGACGTCACGCGCCCGCCCTCGACGAATAGGAAGCGCTCGCAGATCTCGCGCAGGATGTCGAGATGGTAGCGGGCGGTCGGATGCAGGCAGATGAAGACCAACCGCCCCTCGCCGCGCAGCTTGCGGAAGAAGTCAAGCATGAAGCCGATATAGCCGTCCTGGGTATTGAACTGCGGCTCGTCGAACAGATGCACCTGCGGGTAGTCGGAGCCTGCGGCGTCGAGCATGAACGACGGTACGCGCTTGCGGAAACGCCGGACCTGGTAGGACTGGTGGTAGTGGATCGCCAGCCGGTCGCGCTGCCGGTATTTGACGCGGTGGATATCGCGGCCCATGCAAAGCACGCGGCCCGACGTCGGCTCGTTGCTGCCGGTCATCATCTCGAAAAGAGTGGTCTTGCCGGCGCCGTTCGGCCCCATGACGCCGACCACCTCAGGCCGCTCGAACGCCATGTCCGCGGCGAGCGAGAACGTCACCCGGCGCCGCGGCCAGCCCATCGTGTACTGCTTGTGCAGCTTGTCGAGAATGAGGATCGGCGTCTCGCCCATTTCACGCCCCCAGCAACTCGCGGCGCCGCGGCGCGTCGTCGCGCAGCGAGGCGGCGGAGCCGGCATGGGCGATGCGACCGCGGTCGAGCACGTAGACGCGGTCAGCGACCGAGAGTGCAGCTTCGGCATTCTGCTCAACGATGAGGACGGAAATGCCCTCGGCCTTGAGCCGCAGGATCGTATCGAGCACGATCTGGACGATGCGCGGCGCCAGTCCCTGGCTCGGCTCGTCGAAGAGGACGAGGCCGGGTGCGCCGAGCAGGGCGCGCGCGATCGCCACCATCTGCATCTCGCCGCCGGACAGATTCTCGCACTCGCGCGCGCGCAGGTATTCCAGTGGTGAGAAGATCTCGAACACCTCCTTGTAGGTCCACGACCGGAAGCGCGTTCGTTTGACAGCGATCGACAGGTTTCGGTCCACGGTCAGGGTAGGAAAGATGCGGCGGTCGTCCGGCACCCAGGCGATGCCGGCGCGCGCGATCTCGTGCGTCGCCCGGCGCGTGATGTCCGCGCCGTTGAAGCGGATTTGGCCGTGGCGTGCCGGCGTCAGCCCCAGCACTGAGCGCAACGTCGTAGTCTTGCCGGCGCCATTCGGCCCGAGCAGCGCCACCACCTCACCGGCCTCGATCCCTAGCGAGACGCCGAACAGCGCCTGAGTCTCGCCATAGAACGTGTCGATGTTGGCGACTTCGAGGATCATGACGCGAGCCGCCCGAGATTGGAGGCGCGTACCCATTCGTTCTCGCGCAGCATCGCCGGCGTGCCCTGCGCGATGACCTGGCCCCAGTGGATGACGGAGATCGTGTCGGCAAGGCCGAACAGGAATTCCATGTCGTGCTCGATTACGACGATGGTCAGATTGCGCTTCAGCTCCTCGATGAGGCCAGCGAGCCGCGCGGTCGCCTCGGTGCCGAGGCCGGAGGTCGGCTCGTCCAGAAACAGGATGCGCGGCTCGGCGCCGAGCGCGATACCGATCTCAAGCGCGCGCCGGTCGCCGTACGAGAGCGACTTCGCTAGCTCGTGCTCCTTCCCCTTCAGTCCTACCCGCGCCAGTACGGCCGCCGCACGATCCTGC
>DATAAP010000300.1:0-11585 GCA_036260035.1 Alphaproteobacteria bacterium
CCTTGGGCGGAGGCGGGCTGTTGTCGCCCTTGTCAGCCTCGCGCGGCGAAGGCACGGATTTCGCCGGGTCGAAGAGCTGCAAGATGCTGGCCTGCTGGGCTACAGCCGACTTGACGGCGGTGAGGGTCGCGGCCGTACGCACATCGCCGACGGCCGGACTGTTCTGGGTCGATGAGATGTTCATGTTGCGGAGTATGCGGATATTGCCCGCGATCTACAATTGCTTTTTATTTTCAATAATTTAAGTGGTGTTTTCGGAAAATCCTAGCGATCTCCGCTGAAGCAAAAGGGTGTTCGGGGCTGGGATCCGACGGATGCTCCGTCGGACGCGTCAGTCAAGCTGCAGGAGCTGGCCCTTAAGGTAGGCGCTCTCCGGCAGGTGCGGATGGACCGGGTGGTCGGCGGCGGCGCCGGCGGTGCGGAGGATGCGGCCGCTGCGGCCCGCATCGGACAGGCCGCGCCGCACCTGCTCGGCGAACAGCGGCACGTCGACATGGTGCGAGCACGAAGCGATGAAGAAGAAGCCGCCGGGTGCGACCAGGGCCGCAGCCAGGCGCGCCAGCTTGCGATAGCCCCGCGCGCCCTGGTTCAGGTCCTTCTTCGATTTGACGAAGGCAGGTGGGTCGGCGACCACCACATCGTAAAGCTCGCTGGCGGCAGCGAGGCGCTCCAGCTCGGCGAAGGCCTCAGCGCGCACGAACCGGCAGCGCCGCGCGACCTCGTTCGCTTGGGCAGCCTGCTCTGCTAGCGCCAACGCCCGCTCCGACCGGTCGACCGCGACTACTTCGCCGGCTCCAGCGCAGGCCGCGAGCACGGCGAAGCCGCCCGCATAGGTATAGAGGTCGAGCACGCGGCGGCCTGCCGCGAACTGGGCTACGGCCGCGCGGTTGTCGCGCTGGTCATAGAACCAGCCGGTCTTCTGCCCTTCGGCGAGATCGGCGAAGAAGCGGCGGCCGTTCTCGATCAGCGGCACCGGGCCGCCAACAGAGCCCTTCACGACGCGCGTGGTCTGCGGGAGGCCCTCCAGATGCCGCGCGGCGCTATCGTTGCGCAGCACGATCGTCGTCGGGGTCAGCACGCGCTCGACCGCGTCCAGCAGGGCCGGCGTGAGCAGCTCCATTCCGGCTGTATTGACCTGGATGGTGACGACCTCCCCATACCGGTCGACCACCGTGCCGGGCAGCCCGTCCGCCTCGGCATGGACCAGGCGATAGCAGCCGCCGGGATAGAGCCGCTCGCGCAGCGCCAGCGCCGCCTGCAGCCGCGCCGCGAGGAATTCGGCATCGATTGCGGCATCCGTGGCGCGCGCGAGCAGCCGCGCGCTGATCAGCGGGTGCGGGTTAAACATGGCGACGCCAAGCGCCTCGCCATTGGCGGTCTCCAGCCGCACGAGGCCGCCGGGCGGCAGCGCCTTGGCGGCCGCATCCATTGCGATCTCGTTAGAGAATACCCAGGGATGACCGAAGGCGGCGCGCTTGTGGCGGCCCGGCTGCAGCCGCACGACGGGAAGGCTCATTGTGGGAACGACCGACGGGCTATTCGCCCATCGCCTCGCCTTCGCGGCGCGGATCGGCACCCCCGATCAGCTGGACCGATTCGCCGCGGCGGACTACGGCGACACCGTGGAGGCCGCTGGTGAGATCCCTGATCTCGACCGCATGACCGAGCGCCCGCAGCTCCGGCGCCAGCGCCGTGAGCGGCGTGCCGCGCTCGAGCTCGACCGGCCCATTCATGTTGGCATGACGCGGCAAGTTCATCGCCGCCTGGATATCGAGCCCCCAGTCGAGCGTCGCCACCAGCGTCTGCACAACATACGGAATGATGCGCGATCCGCCCGGCGATCCGATGGTCAGTACCAGCTGGCCCTGGCGGTCCGTGACCACGGTCGGCGCCATCGACGAGCGCGGGCGCTTACCCGGCTCCACGCGGTTGGCGGACGTGCGGTCCCCCTCGCGCGGGGTGAAGGCGAAATCAGTCAGCTGGTTGTTGAGCAGGAAGCCGCGCACGAAGACGCGGCTACCGAACGCATTCTCGATGCTGCTGGTCAGCGCCACGGCATTGCCGGCGGCGTCCACGACGGCGATGTGCGAGGTGCCCGGCAGCTCGCGTGTGCTGTCCTCGCGGCGCGGGGTAAGCTCGAGGCTCACGCCCTCCGGCCGCCCCGGCTCCGCCTTGCCCATCGACTGCTCCAGCGAGATCAGCCGCGCGCGCTGGCGCAGGTAGCGCGGCTCGGTCAGGCCCTTGATCGGTACGTCGACATAGTCGGCATCCGCGACATAGCGGTTGCGGTCGGCGAAGGCGAGCCGGCTGGCCTCGCTGATCAGGTGAACGGCCCCCACGGAGTTCGGCGCGAAACCCTTGATGCCGAAGCGGTCGAGCACGCCGAGCGCCTCGACCACCGCGATCCCGCCGGACGATGGCGGTCCCATGCCGCAGACGCGGTAGACGCGATACAGGCCGCAGACCGGCTCACGCTGGACGGCGCGGTAGCCGGCAAGGTCTTCGAGCGTCAGGCCGCCCGGCCGCGCGCCCGTCGACTGCACCGCGGCGACGATGTCGCGGGCGATGCTGCCATTGTAGAAGGCGTCGGCGCCGCCGACCGCGATGGTGCGCAGCGTCTCCGCCAGCGGTTCGTTGACCAGCCGGGTGCCCACTGCCTTGGGCTTGCCGTCCTGGTCGAAGAAATAGGTGGCGGTCGCGGGGTATTCCTTGAGCTGCGGCTCGTCGCTGATCAGCTTGTGCAGGCGAGGGCTGATCGGGAATCCCTCCGCCGCGATGCGCACCGCCGGCTCGAACAGCCGCGCCCAGTTGATGCGGCCGTGGTTGCGATGCGCCATGTCGAGCATGCGCAGCAGGCCGGGCGTGCCCACCGCGATGCCGCCCACGGCCGCTTCCTTGAACGGCAGCGGCTTGCCATCGGCATCGAGGAAGAGCTCGGGCGTCGCGCTGGCCGGCGCCGTCTCGCGCCCGTCATAGGTCGTGATCTGTTTGGTTGACGCGTCGTAATGGACCAAAAACCCGCCGCCGCCAATGCCCGACGATTGCGGCTCGACGACGTTCAGCACCATCTGGATCGCGATCGCTGCATCGACGGCGCTGCCGCCCATGCGCAGCACGTCCCGGCCCGCCGCCGCCGCCATGGGGTGAGCCGCCGCGGCCATGAAGCGGGTGCCGATCGCCGGCTGCTTCTCGGCAAAGCCGCTTGGCCCTTCGGGCTGCGGCCGCGCCTGCCCCCACGCGGGCAGCGTAAAGGCGAGGCAGCTAAGTACAGCGAGAGCGCGGAGCCCCGTCCGCCGCACGGCATCAGGGGCCATGGCTGAAGTCGTCATTGTCCTTTTCGCCCTTCGGGCCGCCTCCCCCATCGGAATTTACCCCCGAGGACGATCCCGTCATCTGCGGCCCGGCGATGGAATTCATAGCAAACGGCAAAGCGACGAGCCATGGGCGAGATGACGGAGCCGCCGGCCCATTCGGGGTGGCAGGACGGGCCGGCTGACCATCGGAAAGCGGTAGCGCAGCGCAGCAGCCCGCCTCCAACCCGCGCCACGACCACGCGTTGACCGACCCAGCCCTGGAGCATAGCTTCGGCGCATGGTGCAAGCCGTAAACGCCGCGACGCGGGCCGACCGGCTGTTCGCGCGGATCGAGGCGCAGCGCGATGATCTCGTCGCTCTGACGCGCGTTCTCGTCCGCATCCCGACCGTCAATCCCCCCGGCGAGGCCTATATCGCCTGCGCCGAGGCGATCGGCCGCCGGCTCGCGGCGCGCGGCTTCGCGGTGGAATATACCCGCGCCGAAGCCGCGCGCGCGGATTCCGCCAGGTACCCGCGCACCAATGTCGTCGCGCGCATCGAAGGCAATGGCAGCGGGCCGTGCGTCCACTTCAACGGACATATCGATGTGGTCGAACCCGGCCAAGGCTGGACCGTCGATCCGTTCGGCGGCACCGTGCGCGACGGCCGCGTCTATGGCCGCGGCACGTGCGACATGAAGGGCGGCATCGCCGCAGCGATCATCGCAAGCGAGGCGATCCTCGCTGAAGGCATCCGCTTTCCCGGTGCGATCGAGATCTCCGGCACCGTCGACGAGGAGACGGGCGGCTACGCCGGCGTCGCCTGGCTGGCTGAGCGCGGCTATTTCTCGCCGCCGCGCGTGCACCACGTGATCATTCCCGAGCCGCTGCAGGTCGACCGCGTCTGCCTCGGCCACCGCGGCGTGTGGTGGGCCGAGTTGGAGATGCACGGCCGCATCGCGCATGGCTCGATGCCCTTCCTGGGCGTCAGCGCCATCCGCGGCATGGGGCGTTTCCTCGATCTCGTCGAGCGCGAGCTCTATCCCAAGCTCGATGCGCGGCGCACGCGCATGCCGGTCATGCCCGAGGGCGCGCGCGCTTCGACCCTGAACTTCAACTCGATCCATGGCGGCCTCCCCGAAGGATTCGACGGCCCGCCGGCGCCGCTGGTCGCGGATTCGTGCCGGCTCGTCCTCGACCGCCGCTTCCTGATCGAGGAGAAGCTCGACGACGTGAAGGCCGAGATGGTGGCGCTGATCGAGCGCGCGACGCGCGAGCGTCCAGGCCTCGCCTACGAGCTGCGCGAGATCATGACCTTCATGCCGACGCTCACCGAGCCCGACGCGCCCGTGGTGCGCGCGCTCGATGCCGAGATCGAGCGCGTGCTCGGACGCAAGCCGGCGCATGTCGCCTCGCCCGGCACTTACGACCAGAAGCATGTCGCGCGCATTGGCCATCTGCACGACTGCGTCGCCTACGGGCCAGGGCTGCTCGAGCTGGCGCACCAGCCCGATGAGTTCATCGTGATCGAGGACATGGTCGCCTCGGCGAAGGTGATGGCGGCGACCGCCCTGCGCCTGCTCGGCTGCCCGCTGACATGACCGACGCGGGCGCCGGCCGAGGCAACCTGATCACGGATGTGAGCGGGATCAGCGTCGGCAATGCCGAAGACGCGCGCCGCCAGACTGGCGTCACGGTGATCGTGCCGGACGCGCCTGCCATCGCCGGCGTGGCGACGCATGGCGGCGCGCCCGGCACGCGCGAGACCGACCTACTCGACCCGAGCTGCTTCGTCACGCGCATCGACGCGGTCGTCCTCAGCGGCGGCTCCGTGTTCGGCCTCGATGCGGCAGGCGGAGTTGCCGCGACCATCGCCCAGCAGCGCAAAGGCCTATCAGTCGGCGGCGTCTCCGTGCCGATCATACCAGCGGCCGTGCTGTTCGATCTCCGCAACGGCGGCGACAAAGACTGGGGTACGGAACCACCCTATCGCGCGCTCGGCGCCGCGGCGGTGGCCACCGCCAGCGACTCCTTCGCCCTCGGCAATGCCGGAGCCGGCTACGGCGCACGCGCGGGACGCCTGAAAGGCGGGCTCGGCAGCGCCTCGTGGCTGACGCGCGACGGCTTTGAGATCGGCGCTATCGCCGCGGTCAACGCCTTCGGCAGCGTCCTGGTGCCGAACTCTCCCCATTTCTGGGCGGCACCGCTCGAACAGAATGCCGAGTTCGGCGGCCGCGGATTGCCGTCTGCCGCGCTGCGCGATCTCGAACCGGAAATCGCGAAGCCGGCGCTGCCCGCCGCCAACACCACAATCGCCGTCGTCGCGACCAATGCGGTGTTGACCAAGGCCGAGGCGCAGCGCCTTGCGATCATGGCGCAGGACGGGTTGGCGCGCGCGATCCGCCCAGCACACACGCCGTTCGACGGCGACGTGGTTTTCGCGCTCGCCACCGGCAGCCGGCCGCTGACGCAGCCCACCGATCTGTTCCGCATCGGGGCGCTGGCCGCGGATTGCCTGGCCCGTGCCATCGCGCGCGGCGTCTACGCGGCCGATGACCTTGGTGACACCCGCGCATATCGAAGCCTCTATCCGTGACGCAGCTTCAAAGAAAGGCGCAGGCGGGATAGTCTTTGCCCGGAGACAGAAGGGAGAACCTCTCGTGACGCCGTTGATTCGGGCCTTGGCGGCTCTCTGCCTGATGCTGGTTCCGCTCACAGCACATGCGCAGAAGGATTCGGTGGTCATCGGCCAGACGCTTGAGCCGCCGACGCTCGATCCGACCGCGGGTCCCGCGCAGGCGATTCGTGAGGTCACCTATCTCAACATCTATGAAGGCCTGCTGCGCGTCGATCGCGACGGCAAGCTGCAGCCGCTGCTAGCCGAGAGCTGGACGATCTCGCCCGACCACCTGGTCTACACCTTCAAGCTTCGTCGCGGCGTGACCTTTCACGATGGCAGCGAGTTCAATGCAGCCGACGTGAAATTCACCTTTGAGCGCGCCATGGCGCCGGATTCGACAAATGCGCAGAAATGGATCTTCGCACCGATCGCCTCGATCGAGGCGCCTGATCCGGCGACGGTGACGATCACGTTGAAGCAACCGGCCGGCAACTTCCTATACGGTCTCGCCTGGGGTGATGCGGTGATCTTCGGCCCGGAGGCTGTGGCAAACAACAAGACAAACCCCATCGGCACCGGACCTTACCGCTTCCAGCGCTGGAACCGAGGCGACCGCGTCGAGCTGGTCCGCAACGACGCTTACTGGGGCAAGGTGCCGGCGATCAGCCGCGCAGCGTTCCGTTTCATCCCCGATGCGCAGGCGCAGGTCTCGGCGATCCGCTCCGGCGATGTCGACGCGCTGTCTAATCTCGCGGCACAGGAAGCCGCCGAGCCGCTCAAGGCGGATTCCAAGCTCAAGGTCGTCGTCGGCAACACCGAGGGCGAGACGATCCTTGCCATCAACAACGCCAAGCCGCCCTTCAACGACGTGCGCGTGCGCCGCGCGCTTGCGCACGCGATCGACCGCAAGGCTGTAATCGATGGCGCGGTGTCCGGTTTCGGCACGCCGATCGGCAGCCACTTCTCACCGAACCATCCGGCCTATGTCGACCTGACCGGCATGTACCCGTACGACCCAGCCAAGGCGCGCGCCTTGCTGCGCGAGGCGGGTCTAGGGAACGGGTTCAATGCGACCCTGCGTCTGCCTCCGCCGCCCTATGCACGCCGCTCGGGCGAAATCGTCGCGGCCCTGCTGGCGCAGGTCGGCGTGCGTGTGACGATCGAGCCGATCGAGTTCGCGCAATGGCTCGACCAAGTGTTCCGCAACAAGAATTACGATCTCAGCATCATCGCGCATACCGAGCCGCTCGACATCGGCATCTACGCGCGCGACGACTATTACTTTCAGTACAAGAAACCTGAGTTCAAAGCACTCATGGCCAAGATCGACACGACCGTCGACGAGGCCGAGCGCAACAAGCTCTACGGCGACGCGCAGCGCATGCTGGTAGAGGACTCGGTGAACGTCTTCCTCTTCCAGCTGCCGAAGATCGGCGCGTGGAACGCGAACCTCACCGGGATGTGGGAGAACTGGCCGCTGCCGGCGAACCCGATCGCGGAGTTATCCTGGCGGCGGTAGTCGTCGCCGCACGCGAGATGCTCTCCTTCACCATCCGCCGCCTCATCAGCCTGATCGTCACGCTGCTGGCGGCAGCACTCGTCGTCTTCGTCGTCCTCGAAATCCTGCCCGGCGATCCGGCCGCCGTGATGCTTGGCGTGCAGGCCACACCCGAGACGCTGGCCGCCGTGCGCGCCGAATACGGGCTCGACAAGCCCGTGCCGGTGCGCTTCGTACAGTGGATCGCCGGCCTCGTCACCGGCGACCTCGGCATCAGCTACACCTATCGCGTGCCCGTCTCGACTTTGATCCTTGAGCGCCTCGCCGTGACCGTGCCGCTGGCGCTCATCGCGATCGCGCTTTCGACGGCGATCGCGATCCCGCTGGGGGTATTCGCGGCCGCGCGGCACGCGCAGCCGGCCGATGCCGGCGTGATGGTGTTCAGTCAGATCGGTGTCGCCATTCCGAATTTCTGGTTCGCGTTGCTGCTCGTCCTGCTGTTCTCGATCACCCTGGGCTGGGCGCCATCCGGCGGCTTTCCTGGCTGGGCGAGTGGCGCGGCGGCGCTCGGCGCGTTGGCGCTGCCCGCCATCTCTCTGGCGCTGCCGCAGGCAGCCATCCTCGCGCGCGTGACGCGCTCCTCCGTGCTCGATGCGCTCGGCGAGGATTGGGTGCGCACCGCGCGGGCTAAGGGATTGACACGCGCGCAGACGCTGCGCGGCCACGTGTTGCGCAATGCGCTCATTCCCGTAGTGACGATCATGGGCCTGCAGTTCTCCTTCCTGCTCGCCGGCGCTATCATCATCGAGAACGTGTTCTACCTGCCGGGCCTCGGTCGTCTCGTCTTCCAGGCGATCAACCAGCGCGACCTGATCGTGGTGCGCGACATCGTCGTGTTGCTGGCCGGCCTGGTCATCGTCATCAACTTCGTCGTCGACCTGCTTTATGCCGTGATCGATCCGCGGCTGCGGACGCGGCGATGAGCGCCGCCTCGCGCAGGCCGGCTCTGGTCGCCGGCGCCATCATCACCTTGGCGCTGGCGGCGGTCGCTCTCGTCTCATTACTCTGGACGCCCTACCCGGTCGCCGTCATGAATATCGCCGCGCGGCTGCAGGGCCCGTCGGCGGCGCACTGGCTCGGCACCGACCAGTTCGGCCGCGACGTGCTGTCGATGCTGATGGCCGGGTCGCGCACCTCGTTTGCGGTCGGCTTCGTCGCGGTCGGCATCGGCCTCACGATCGGTGCCGCCCTCGGCCTGCTCGCCGCCACGCGCGGCGGTCTCATCGACGAGGCGGTGATGCGGCTTGCCGATTTCACCTTCGCCTTTCCCGCCGTGCTGTCAGCGATCATGATAACGGCATGGCTCGGCCCTGGCGCCGTCAACGCGGTGATCGCGATCGGCATCTTCAACATTCCGGTCTTCGCACGGCTTGCGCGCGGCAGCGCCCTTCAGGTCTTGAGCCGCGAGTTCATCCTCGCCGCACGCGCGGCCGGCAAGGGCACCACCCGCATCGTCGTTGAGCACGTGCTGCCGAACATCGCCGGCATCCTCGTCGTCCAGGGTACGATCCAGTTCGCGCTCGCCATCCTCGCCGAGGCGGGACTCGCCTATCTCGGCCTTGGCACGCAGCCGCCCAATCCGAGCTGGGGCAAGATGCTCAACGAGGCGCAGACGTTCCTGCACCGCAGCGCTTGGCTCGCGATCTTCCCCGGTGCTGCCATCGCCATTGCGGTGTTGGGCTTCAATCTGTTGGGAGATGGCCTGCGTGACCTGATCGACCCGCGTTTGCGGCGGCAGCGATGAACGTACTCGAAGTCGACAAGCTCGCCGTAAGCCTCGGCACGATGCCGATAGTCCGCGGCATCTCCTTCTCTCTGCCGCGCGGCGGCACGCTAGGGCTGGTCGGCGAATCCGGCAGCGGCAAGTCAATGACGGCGCTCGCCCTGATGCAGCTTCTTCCCGCTGCTGCACGAATGGACGGCGCGATTCGCCTGAACGGCGAGGACATCTTGAATGCGGGTGAGGCGCGGCTTTGCGCATTGCGCGGCGACCGCATGGCAATGATCTTCCAGGAGCCGATGACGTCGTTGAACCCGGTCCACACGATCGGCGACCAGATTGCAGAGCCCTTGCTCGTGCATGGCAAACAGGATCCGGCGTCCGCGCGTCGAACAGCAATGACTCTGTTGTCGCGCGTTGGCATCGCCGACGCGACCCGGCTCTCATCGTATCCGCATCAGCTCTCCGGCGGGCAGCGGCAGCGCGCTATGATCGCCATGGCACTGGCCTGCCGACCCGACCTGCTGATCGCCGACGAGCCCACCTCGGCGCTCGACGTCACGGTGCAGGCGCAGATCATCGATCTGCTGCGCGAGCTCGCCGACGAGACCGGTATGACGCTGCTGATCATCTCGCACGACCTCGGCGTGATCGGCCGCATCGCCGAGCGTGTCATGGTCATGTACGGCGGCGCCGTGATGGAGGAAGGACCGACGGAGTCCGTTTTCGCGGCGCGATTGCATCCCTATACGCAAGCTCTCTTCGCCGCCCTGCCGAGCCGAGGCGCCCGCAAGGGACGCCGCCTGGCCGCGGTGCCCGGCACTGTGCCGCCGCCGAACGCGCTGCCGCCCGGCTGCCCGTTCTACGGTCGCTGCCCGCGCGGCCAGGAGGTCTGCCGCGACAATCCGCCGCCGCGCGTGCAGGAGGGCGGCAGCACGGCCTATTGCTTCTACCCGGGACGCGACGTATGACCGCGCTACTCGAAGCCCAGCATCTCCTGCGGACCTATCCGCTGCCGGCGGCATCGCTCTTTAGCGGCCACGCTCGACTGCGCGCGGTGGATGATGTCAGCCTGACGATCACGAGCGGCCGCAGTTTGGGCATTGTCGGGGAGTCCGGCTCGGGCAAATCGACGCTCGCGCGCCTTGTCATGAGGCTGGAAGATGCTGACTCCGGCACTGTGCGGATGCGCGGCGAAGATCTCTGCGCATTGTCGCCCTCAGAGCTGCGCCGGCGCCGCCGCGATTTCCAGATGGTGTTCCAAGACCCGTATGGCTCGCTCGATCCGCGCCAGCGCGTCGTACGCATCGTGGCCGAGCCGCTCGACGTTGCCGAGCCAGGCCTGTCGCGCGGCGAACGCAGCGAGCGAGTCGCGGCGGTTCTGGATGCCGTCGGCCTGCCGCACGACGCGGCGTCGCGCTATCCGCACGAATTCTCGGGTGGTCAGCGGCAGCGCATCGCGCTCGCGCGCGCCCTGATCACGGCACCGGCGTTGATCGTCGCCGACGAGCCCGTGTCGGCGCTGGACGTGCTGGTGCAGGCGCAGGTCCTCAATCTGATGATGGACCTGCAGGAGCAGCGCGGCGTCACCTATCTGTTCATCAGCCACAACCTCGCCGTCGTCGAGCACATCGCCGATGAGGTCGGCGTCATGTATCGCGGGCGCATCGTCGAGCGCGGGCCGGCGGAAGACCTGTTCGTGCGCCCGGCGCACCCGTATACGCGCGCCCTGGTCGACGCCATCCCGGACCCCGCGGCGCCATCGCGCGGCCGTCCGGCCCTGGCGCTGCGCGAGGACAATCGCGTCGGTGGCGGCTGCGCTTTCGCGCCGCGTTGTCCACGCGCACGGGCGCGCTGCCGCGAGGAGGCGCCCGCCTTGCGCGAGGTCGGGACGAATCGCCACGCTGCATGCCATTATCCCGGCGAGTGATGGGGGAGCCCCGCGATGAGCTATGTCGACAAGATCCTGCAGCCCGGCGAAACGGTGCGCCATACCGCCTATATCCACTGGTTCATCTATCTGCCGGCCCTAGTGTTTGCGGCAGCGGCGATCGTGGTTGTCGTGCTGGTGACGATGAATATCGGCGATATCGGCACATCGTGGCGTGAGTTCGCTCTGATCGCCGCCGCCATCCTCGGCGTCATCGCGCTCTACCTGTTGCTGCGCGCTTGGATCACGCGCTTCTCGACCGAGCTCGTCGCGACCGACCGCCGGGTCATCTATAAGCGCGGCCTGATCCGGCGCTACACGGCGGAAATGGGCATGGAGAAGGTCGAATCCGTGCTGGTCGAGCAGAGTATCCTTGGCCGCATATTCAACTACGGCACGATCACGATCCGTGGCACTGGCGGCGGCATCGAGCCGCTCGCCAATATCGACGACCCAATCGCCTTC
>DATAAP010000301.1:0-12151 GCA_036260035.1 Alphaproteobacteria bacterium
CGCTGCGAGAGCGCGACCACGCGATACGACGCCGGCAGGTGCGGCAGCAGAAGATCGAATGAGCGGAGCGAATCCGTATACCCGTGCAACAGGATGACCGGCGGGCCCCCCGGATTGCCGGTCTCGACATAGGATAGCCGCACTCCGCCCTGCAGATTCACGGCCTTCGCGGCGACGACGACGTCTCTGGCCTCGCGCGCCCGGATTCTCAGCATAGTCATGGCAGTCTTGGTGTGTGTGGTAACTGATGTTGCAACATAGCGCCGGGCCGGCCGGCCGCCTGTGAGCCAGCTCACAGGGCGCGGGCGCCTCTCAGGCCGACAGCGCGCGGACCTTCTGCAGCAGCTCGTGCAGGCGTTTGTCGGGGACGCCGAGCTGGTCGAGGTGCTTAACCGTGTTCTCGAGATAGGTGCGGCAGGGCCCGCGCTGCCCATGGCCTTGGCAGACTAGGGCCGCGAGCTGGTCCGGCGTCAGTTTGCCGGCATATTGCTTGTGCTTGCGGTCAACGATGAAGGCACGCGCCTTCACCGGCCCGGTGGCGAGATGGATCGTGACCTGGTGGCAGCGGTAGGCGCGCGTGACCATCTCGCGGTCCCACAGATAGGCCATCACCTTGTCGACATTCGCGGCGGCGACTCGGTAGGCGATGCCGCGACAGGCGCCTCCGCGATCGAGGCCGAGCACGAGGCCCGGCTTCTCCGGCGTGCCGCGGTAGCGCGTCGAGTAGAGGCACATCGCACGGTGATAGCCCTTGAGCACCGCCGGGCGTGCCTCCTCGTACGGGAAGCCCGGGTCCCACATCAGCGAGCCGTAGGCGAAGATCCAGACATCCGAGCCGTCCGCCGGCGGCGGGCAGCCGTTGTCTTCAGGTGCGTGCTCTCCCACGGTCATCATGGCAGCAGTGTGGTCGCGGGATTCTTAACGTTGGCTTGCGTCGCGAACGCTGGACCTGCCGCGATTATTCCCGGTTGTCAATTTCTTTGCACCAGCGCGACGCCGAGCGCTGCCAGCGCCATGCCGGCGAGAGCTATGATGCCCAAAGTTTCGCCGAACAGCGCCCAGGCGAATAGCGCTGTGACCGGCGGCACGAGGTAAAACAGACTTGCCGTCTTCGCCGCGGCGCCCCGCCGCAGCAGCAGATAAAGCAGGCTGACCGTACCGATCGACAGCACCAGGACCAGCCAGCCGAGCGCGAAGATGAACGGCCCGCTCCAGGTGACATGCATCGTCTCCAGCGGCCACGCCAACGCGAGGCAGGCCAGCCCCGCAGCGGCGAACTGGATGACGGCGCTGGAGCGCATGTCGGCGGCCGTGCAGAACTTCTTCTGATAGAGCGTGCCGAGTGTGATGCCGATCAGTGCTGCGACCGCCAGCAGCACCGCGCCGCCGGTCGCACGGTCGAAAGCGAGCTTGTCGCCAAGCACCATCGCCACACCGGCGAGGCCGAGCAGCAGGCCGAGCCATTGCCGGGCGCTGACGCGCTCGCCAAGCAGCGGGCCGACCAGCGTGGCCGTGAGCAGCGGCTGCAGCCCGACGATCAGCGCGGAGATGCCGGCGGGGAGGCCGTGATAGATCGAGGCGAACACGCCGGCAATGTACACGGCATGCAGCAGCAGGCCGGCGATCACGAGATGTGCGGCGTCGACCGCCCGGCTCGGCCACGTGGCGCGCACGACCAGTGCTACCGGCAGCATGATCGCAACCACAAGAAGATAGCGCAGCGCCACGAAGGTGAACGGCTCCGCATATGGCAGGCCCATCTTCGCGAAGATGAAGCCGGTAGACCACAACGCGACGAACAGGCCCGGGGCGAGCGTCGTCCACAGCAGCGATGGCGAGGCAGTACGGTCGGACATGGCGCGGGGAGCATAGTGGCGGCTGGTTCGCCGGCAAGCCTGACGGCGGCATGGCGCCCATGCGCGCTCGCCTCGCCGCGGGCGGTCGGCTAAGGTCCCGGCCCATGCGCCGAGTCGTCTTCATCAGCCTCGCCGTCGTCGCCGCCCTTGCCGCGGCTTGGTGCGGCTTCTGGCTTTATGCCGCGCGCGAGATCGAGGCGCGGCTCGCCGCATGGGCGGCGGCGCAGCGCGCGCAAGGACTCACGGCCGAATACGGCAGCGTGACGGTTTCGGGATTCCCGCTCGCCTGGCACACCCGCATCGCGGCGCCGGCGATGGCAGCCGCCGGCCCGCCGCGCTGGGAATGGCGCGGCGAAGAAATGACCGCCGAGATCCGGCCGTGGGCGCTGCGCGATATCGCGGTCACTTTTCGCGGACTCCACCACGTCGGTGGCGGCACCGGCAGCGTTGCCGAGACGTTGGCGATCCGCGCGGCGCGGCCCGAAGGGCGCATTCTCCTGATGCCGGATGGCCGGCTCGCGAGCCTCGCCCTCGATCTTGGCGAGGCGCAGATCCAGCGCCTGCCCGATCCTTCCATCGCCACCGCGCAGCGCGTGCGCTTCATGCTGAGCCCGCATCACGCGCCGCAGGCCAATTCTCACACCGACGTGCTCGATCTCTTGCTCAACATCGAGACGCTGACCGTGCCGGAGCCGCCGCGCTACGCGCTGGGCTCGACTATCGCGGCGGTGCTGCTCGATGCGAGCTTCAAGGGCCCGCTGCCGCAGGGCCGGCTTGCTGAGTCGGTGGCGGCGTGGCGCGATGCGGGCGGTGTGATCGAGGTGAACCGCTTTGCACTGCGCTGGGGACCGCTCGATGGGGACGGCGACGGCACGCTTGCCCTCGATGCCGAGAACCGGCCGCTCGGCGCCTTCGCCATGCGGATCCGCGGCTACACCGAGACGGTCGACGCGCTGGCCGCCGCCGGGGCCATGCGCCCGCGCGATGCCGGGGCGCTCAAGATCGCCCTGAACCTGTTCGCGCGTCAGAACGGCAGCGGCCCGCGCGAGCTGAGCGTACCGGTCACGGCGCAGGACGGAAGGCTGGTCGTCGCCGGATTCTCGCTGTTCGCCCTGCCGCCGCTGACGTTTGAATAGCCGGTGTAAAAGCTACCGCTTCGCGCGCGCCAGCGCCTCGTCGACAGCGGCGAGGAAGTCGGAAAGGCTGAAGGGTTTGGCGATCACGCGGTGAATCAGCGCTTCGAGATTGTGAGCACGCTGGCGCTCGGCGGCATAGCCGGTCATCAGCAGCACACCGAGATCGGGCCAGTCGCGTGTCACTTTCAAAGCGAGCGCGATGCCATCCATACCCGGCATGACGATGTCGGTCACCAGCAGGTCAAAGCGGCCGCCATGCAGCGCGTCGAGGGCGCGCAGGCCGTCGACGACCGCAACCACCTCATGGCCCGCATGCGTGAGGGCGCGCGACACGAACTCGCGCACGCTCGCCTCGTCCTCGGCCACAAGGATGCGCGCCATCGCCGACGACCCTTACGGATTGGCGACGAAGGTGACCCTCCACTCGGTCGCGGCCGAGGCAGGCTGGCGCACCTCGGTGCGGAACGGGACGCTCTGGTTCGGCCCGAGCGTCGGCGCGCTGACAGAGAAGGTCCAGGCCTGCAGCTCGCGCCCGCCGGCATCGAGCAGCGCGCCGCGCAGTGCCGGCACCCGCTGGTCGAATTTCGTGTTGTTGCGCAAGCGGCCTTCGCAGATGAGCACGGGCAAACCTTCCTGCATGGTGCGCGAGCAGGTCTCGTCGGTGATGGCGAGGCCAGCGCCGAGCGGCGGCGTGGCAAAGCCGACCGCGCCGTAAAGCGCGCGCGCCTCCGGATAACGCGCCATCACCGTCTCGCGCTCCGCGATCGCAACGCCGAGGGCGATGACGATGGCCGCGAGCGCCACCCAGCCGATGATGGTCACCACGCTGCCGCGGCGCTGCTTGGAGATGACCGGCAGATTGGAGCCCTTGGGAATCGGACGCGACTCGACCGGTGCTGCCGGTTCGACCAGCGGCGGCGGCAGCGGCGGCGGCTTCGTGGGCTGCGGCGGCGCCTCGTCCTCAAGATCCATCGGCTCCGGTTCGGCCGGCGGCGCCGCGAACCATTGATGCCGGCAGCGGCCGCAACGTACCTCTCTACCGGCCGGCTGCAACGCGGCGGCGTTGATCAGAAACCGGGCACTGCAATTGGGGCAGGAGAGGATCATTAAGGGCGCGCGTCTCGAATCGGGGCGCGGAGAATCAATGCTTTATAATTGCGTAGCCTTGGCGTGACAAGGCGGCCGGTGCGCACCGATCTTGTCCCTTGCCGCCGCAAGCGCTAAGCAACCGTCCCAACCCCACCCTCCTTCGTGATCACCGATCCGCTCTTTTACGCCCTCGCTATCCCCGCCTTCCTGATCACCGGCATCTCCAAAGGCGGTTTCGGCAGCGGCCTCGGCTCCGTCGCCGTGCCGATGCTCGCCCTCGTCGTTCCCGTACCGCAGGCTGCCGCGATCATGCTCCCCCTGCTGTTGGCGATGGACCTGTTCGGCCTGTGGGGCTACCGCAACATGTGGGACCGCGCCAACATGCGCATCATGCTGCCCGGCGCCGGGGTCGGGCTGGTGCTGGGCTATCTTTCCTTCCGCTATCTCGACGAGCATTGGATCCGGCTGCTAGTCGGTGCCATCGCCATCGGCTTCGTGCTCAATGTCTGGCTACGGCCGAGCGTCGCTGGAAAGGCAGCCGGGCCGTCCTGGACCAAGGGCATGTTCTGGAGCGGCATGTCGGGCCTGGTCAGCTTTGTCGCCAATGCCGGCGGGCCGCCGATCTCGGTCTATCTCCTGCCGCAGCGGCTCGACAAGACGCTGTTCGTCGGCACCACCGTGCTCTACTTCGCCGTCCTGAACTATGCGAAGATCATCCCCTATTGGTGGCTCGGGCAGTTCAGCGACGAGAATCTGCTGACCGCCCTCGTGCTCCTGCCATTGGCGCCCCTAGGCATGTGGCTTGGCATGTGGCTGCACGGCCGCGTGCAGGACACCGCATTCTACCGCTGGATCAACATCCTGCTGCTAATGGCCGGCATCAAGCTGGTTTGGGACGGCGCGGCGGGCCTGCTGTGACACGCCGCAACCCGCAAGAGGTGCTGCACACGGTGTTCGGCTTCGCCGATTTCCGCGGCGAGCAGAAGGCCATCATTGAGCACGTCGTTGCCGGCGGCGACGCGCTGGTGCTGATGCCGACCGGCGGTGGGAAGTCGCTGTGCTACCAGGTGCCGGCGCTGTGCCGCGCGGGGACCTGCATCGTCGTCTCGCCGCTGATCGCCCTGATGCACGACCAAGTCGAGGCGCTGCGCCAGCTCGACGTCCGTGCCGCCGCGCTGAACTCGGCGCTCGACTATGCGGCGGCGAGCGCTGTCGAGAAGGACCTGTACGCCGGCAGGCTCGACCTGCTCTACGTCGCACCCGAGCGCCTGCTGATGAACGGCTTCCTCGACCGGCTGCAGCGCTGCAATGTCTCGCTGTTTGCGATCGACGAGGCGCATTGCGTCTCGCAATGGGGCCACGATTTCCGCCCGGAATACCTCAAGCTCGCCGTGCTGCGCGAGCGCTTCCCGGACGTGCCGCGCCTGGCACTGACTGCGACCGCCGACGGGCCAACGCGCGAGGAAATCCTCGATCGGCTGCACCTGCGCGGCGGCCGCGTCTTTGTCGCCGGCTTCGACCGGCCGAACATCCGCTATCGCATCGTGCCGAAGCAGAATTCGCGCGCGCAACTGCTCGATTTCCTGCGCGAGCACCGCGGCGAGGCGGGCATTGCCTACTGCCTGTCGCGCAAGAAGGTCGAAGACACGGCCGCGGCGTTGAACGATGCCGGCATCGCGGCACTGCCCTATCACGCTGGGCTCGACAAGGCACTGCGCGCCGCCAACCAGGACCGATTTCTGAAAGACGACGGGATCGTGATGGTCGCGACCGTCGCCTTCGGGATGGGCATCGACAAGCCGGATGTGCGCTTCGTCGCCCATCTCGACCTGCCGCGCAGCCTGGAAGCCTATTACCAAGAGACCGGGCGCGCCGGTCGCGACGGGCTGGCGTCAGAGGCATGGCTGCTCTACGGCGCCGGCGACCAGGCGAAACTGCGGCAGTTCATCGACGAATCCGACGCGTCCGACCGCCAGAAGCGGATCGAGCACCAGAAGCTCGACGCCCTGCTCGGCTATTGTGAGACGACGCGCTGCCGCCGGCAGGTGCTGCTCGCCTATTTCGGCGACACGCTCGAAGAGCCTTGCGGCAACTGCGACACCTGCCTGACGCCGGCGATCACCTTCGATGGCACCGAGGCGGCGCGCAAGGCGCTGTCCTGCATCTATCGCACCGGCGAGCGCTTCGGCGCCGGGCACATCATCGACGTGCTGATGGGCGCCGAGACGGAGCGCATCCGCGCGCTCGGTCACGACACGCTCAGCGTCTACGGAATCGGCAAGGAGTTCAGTCGTACCGAATGGCGCTCGATCCTGCGTCAACTGACGGCGCTCGGCCTGTTGGTCGTCGATACCGCCGGACATGGAGGGCTGCACCTCGGGCCCAATTGCCGTGCGGTGCTGCGCGGCGAGCGCCGCATCGAGCTGCGGCGCGAGGAAGGCCGCCGCCGCCAGAGCGCCGCCGAACGCGCCGCGAAGCGTGCCGGCGCCGCCGGGCTCGGTGAGGACGAGGGCGTGCGCGCGTTGTTCGAGGCGCTGCGCGCGCGCCGCGCCTCGCTCGCCAAGGCGCAGGGCGTGCCTCCCTACGTGATCTTCCACGACTCGACTTTGATCGAGATGGCGCAGCGTCGGCCGCGCAGCCTCGACGAGCTCGCCGGCATCACCGGCGTCGGCCAGGCGAAGCTCGAGCGCTACGGGACGCTGTTCCTGGACGTCGTGCGCGCGAACTGACGCGCGCTATGCCTTAGCCGGAACTTCGGTCTCCTCGGCCACAATCAGCTCGACGCCGTTCTGCTCGAAGACCTCCCGGAAGCCGTTCGAGGGCATGCGGTCCGTGATCACGGTCGCGATCTTGTTCCACCGGCAGATCGTCTCCAACGCGTAGCGGTCGAACTTGCTATGGTCGGCGACCAAGATCGTCTTATGCGAGCGGTCGATCATCGCCCGTTTCAGGCGGGTCGCATCGAGATTGGCGTCGGCCGGCCCGTCGATCGTGACCCCGCTGGCGCTGGTGATGCAGACATTCGCGTTGAAGCGGCGGATGAACTCGTTTGTCTCGGCGCCGTTGACCATCGCTTCCGCGGCGGTGAACTCGCCCGGCGGCATGAGCACGCGCAGCATCGGATTGACCGCCAGAATCGATGCGACGGGATAGCTGTTGGTGATGACGGTGTTCGAAAACAGGCGTGCCGACATCGCCCGCGCGACCTCGATCGTGGTCGTGCCGGTATCCATCATGACGACATCGTTGGGACGAAGGGTCGCCACCGCTTTCTCAGCGATGCGCCTGCGCTCAACCGGGAGCAACCGCTCCCGCTCGAACAGGGCGGGCTCATGGCCCATCGGCAGCGACGTCGCGCCGCCATGCGTGCGGTTGAGCAGCTCGGCCGCTTTCATCTCGTCGAGATCGCGGCGGATCGTCTCAGTCGATGTGCCAAACTTCTCCGCCAGCTCCGAGACGCGGATCGTGCGGTTTACGCGCAGCTCGGCGAGGATTAGATCCTGACGGCGGGCCTTTGCGGTTCTGGTCATCTGACTATGTCGCGAGGTCCGAGTCGGTCGCGGACACGATTGACGAGGTGCGGATTTGGCAATCGCCACCGAAATTGCCAAGGCCGACACGTTTTTAGGTCACAGCCCGCATTTCTGCCATAGCCGTTTGGCGTCGCTACGACCGCGATACGGTCGGACGCCCCGAGACTGGCAAACATCTGACTGACAAAGGAGGCCGAGTTCACCCAAAGGGCTAGGCCACGGCCGCGCGGTCCCGCGCCGCCTGCGCGAGGCCGTCGCGCAGCGCGCTTCCAGTCCGGAGACCCAGCAGCGCCTTGCGCACGATGTCGAGTGCCGGCTCCGCCGGCATGTCGCGCCGCTCGATGAGGCCGAGCGTGTACGGCAGCTCAGGCCGCAGCGGGCGCGTGACGATACCGGGCAAGCGCCCGGCGACCGACACTTCCGGCACGATCGACATGCCGAGATCCGCGGCGACCGCGGTCTTGAGCGCTTCGATCGTGCCGAGATGCATCGTGGTGCGCAGCTTCGGTGCGTGCCCCGCCAGCCAGCCTGTGACCAGGCCGCACACCGCGCCGGCCGTGTGCTCCATCAGCAGCGGTTGCCGTGCGACATAGTCAGGCGTGACCTCATCGGGCAGGTCGCGTGCCCCCGCCGGGAAGATCGCGACCAGCATTTCCCGGCGCAGCGGCGTGATCTCGATCTTGCTGTTCTCGATCGGCAACGTCACCAGCGCGAAATCGAGCTTGTTCTGGATGATCGATTCCACGCTGTCGCGAGTCGGCATCTGCGTGACGTGCAGCTCGAGTCCGGGATGATCGAGGCGCAGGCGCCGCAGGATCGTCGGCAGCAGATACGTCAACGCAGTCAGCGTCGTGCCGACATGGACGCGGCCCAGCGAGCCGTCGCGGAAGCGGCGCATGGCGGCATCAGCGAGATCGCATTCGCGGAAAATGCGACGTGCCGCCTCGGCGAGGTCGCGCCCGGCCGCCGTGGGGTAGGTCTGCTTGCCAAGGCGTTCGATCAGCCGCACGCCGAAGCGTCGCTCGAGTTCGCGCAGCTGCAGGCTGACCGCCGGTTGGGTCAGGTTGAGCCGCCGCGCTGCGGCTGAAAAGCTCCCTTGTTCAATCACTTCGCTCAGGGCCCGGAGCTGGTCGAGGTTGAGGCTACGCATCTCAAAGAAGCCCTTATTGTGGGATTTTCACAACCAATTTGCCTCATTTCGCGCCTCAAGGCAACATAAAACCACATTGGGGCATTCGGGGCCGCCAGCAGTGCGACCTCCTGCCTGCGGCGGCGAAAGGATCCAGTCCATGAACAGGTTCTCACAGCTCGGTTGCACCGGCGCAGTCCTGCTCGCGCCGTTTTCAGCGGCGCTCGCGGACATGCCCGCAGGCATCGCAGTCACCGGCGAGAGCCTGGTCGCGACCATCCACGCGGAAGGCGCACAGGTCTATGAGTGCAAGGCGGATAGCTCCGGGAAGCTCGTCTGGCAGTTCCGCGAGCCGATCGCGACCCTGCTTGCCGATGGCAAGACAGTTGGACGGCACTATGCCGGCCCGAGCTGGGAGCTGACCGACGGCAGCGTCGTCACCGGCAAGGTCGCCGGACGCGCCGCGGGCGCTACGCCCAACGACATTCCGTTGCTGAAACTGGAAGTCACGTCGCAGCGAGCGACCGGCCAGCTCGCCGGCGCCACGACGATCCAGCGGCTCAATACCAAGGGCGGCGTCGCGGAAGGATTGTGCAATTCGGCGGGCGCGTTCCTCAGCGTGCCGTACTCCGCCGACTACGCATTCTTCAAAAACGGCAGCTGATCACCGCGAGCGCCGACGCATGTCATGCACGGCCAAACGTTGAATGCGCTCGCAACCGGCTGCGCGGCTGCCACGATGGGAAGGGCATCCTGAAGTCGACGTGCAGCTGGGGCATGCGCGCTGCCTGACCGAAGAGGCATACGCGCACTGGTTCGCGCTCGGGCAAGCCTACCTGCCAGGTGCGCGATGCGCCGATGACGAAGGGAGCCGCGCCTGAACCGCGGCCCCCGCTAGCAAGCACCGGTACCGACGACCCGACGGTCGAACCTCTGGTGAGGCGGCGCGTGCCGTCTCGGAAAGGATGCACATGTCATCGATCCTACTTCGTGACGCCTTGATTTCTGTCGTCGTCGCCACTGTCCTGCTCGCCGCGACGTCGCTGCGCGCGCAAGGGCCGGCCGTGGAGATCGAGGGCTACTACGCGCAGGCGACATTGCACCCGCTCGACCGCACGCCGCGGCCCGCGCAGCCCACGCAGGCCGACGCCGCCGCGAACGCGCGCGGGCAAACGATCGACGTCGAGCGCTTAGCGCCGCATCGCGACGACACGGACACCGCCGTCGTTGCGCATCTCAAAGCGACGCCCACACCGAGATAACCATGGACGGCTCACACATGAACACCGTGACCGAGCAGTATGCGAAGTGCATCGAGGCCTCGAAGCGCATCCGCTGGGACATCGACCGCGATGTCATCCGCGGCCGGCATTTCGACTTCTCGAAGAAGTTCCTGCCGGACGGCCTGTCGAGAGTCGCCGGGCTGGACTTCCTTGACGCGCGCGAGAAGCGGCTGCTGAGCCAGATCCAGGGCCGCACCTATGCGAACATCTTCAGGCTTGTGGAGCGCTATATAAGCGTGCAGATCCTCGGCCTGAGCAAGGACCACCGGTTCGGAGACCTGACTGCGTTCGAGGCGCTGGTGCGCTTCACCGACGAGGAGCTGAAGCACCAGGAGCTCTTCCGCCGCATCGAAGCGATGCTCGAAGAGGGCATGCCGCCCGGCTACACCTTCCTGCCGCAGCCCAACGACGTCGCCCAAGCGGTGCTGTCGAAATCGGCATGGGCGGCGCTGGCGCTGACCTGCCACATCGAGATCTTCGTGATCGCGCATTATCGCGAGAGCATCGATCCTGATCCGGATCTATCCGAGCTCTTCAGAGACGTGTTCCTGTTCCATTGTCGGGAGGAAGCGCAGCACGCGGTCATCGACGAGCTGGAATGGCGCCGCGAGAACAGCAAGCTGACGCCCGCCGAGCGCGACAAGGCCGTAGGCGATCTGATCGAGCTCGTCGCCGCGGTCGACGGCATCCTGCAGATGCAGTCGGCAGCGGATGTCGACTACTTCCTGCGCGTGTGCGGACGGACCCTCGATGCGAAGCACGCGGACCTGGTGCGCCGCGCCATGCTCAAGGCCTATCGCTGGCAGTACATCGGCTCCGGCGTCCAGAATGAGCGCTTCCTGAAAGCCCTTCAGAGCCTGGTGACCGACGCGCAGATGCAGCGCATCGGCGCCGCGCTCGCCCCGATCATCAGCTGAATCCGGCACGGAGGTCGGCAGTGCCGGCCTCCGCTGCTCGTCAGTTTCACTGATCTGCGCGGTCTTTGCTGCCATGGGCCGAGACAGCTCGCGCATGTTGATCGTAGGGCTCATTCCGGTGAGAAATAGGAACGCAGCGTACCCGGAGGACTAGATGTTTCTACAGACGATCGCGGATAACGAGGCGACCGGCAGGATCGCGGAGATCTACGCGGCCCAAAAAGCGAAATACGGCTTCGTGATGTCGGCGATGAAATGCTTCACCGTGCGGCCCGATCTGCTGCCCGCCTATATCGATTTCTACCAGAAGGTCCTTGCCGGATTCTCACTCGGTATGCGCGCTTGGCGGCTGATCACACTGGTCGCCGCGAAGCAGGTCCCGTCCACCTACTGCTGCTACGTTTACGGCAAGCAGCTGGTCGAGGAGGTGGGATCGAAGGAGGCCGTGCTCGCCGTGCAGCGCGACTTCCGCAAGGCCGGGCTGTCCGAGCGCGAGGTCGAAATGCTCGCGTACGCGGAGAAGGTCGCCCGGGACGCTTCCCAGATTACGCAGGCCGACATAGACCGGCTTCGCGCTGTCGGATTCACGGATCCCGAGATCTGCGACATCGCGCTCTGCGCCGCGTTCCGCTGCATGGTTAGCCGGTTCTTCGACGCGACCGGGGCTGGACCCGAAGCTGCATTCATCGATCCCGATGAGGAATTCCGTGCCGCCATGACCGTCGGCAAGCGCTACTGAGAGGTGCCCCGGACTGCGGGGAGGCGAGAAAAGGCGGGTCTTCCGCCGCGTGGGAAATTATTTTAAGCTTAAAATAATTTCTGACCCGCTCCTTCTCCACGGGAGAGCGCCTTGAAGATCGTCAGCATCGGCGGCGGCCCGGCCGGGCTCTATCTCGGCATCCTGATGAAGCAGGCGGACCCGGCGCACGATATCACCATCATCGAGCGCAACCGCCCCGACGACACATTCGGCTTCGGGGTCGTTTTCTCCGACGAGACAATGCAGGGATTCGCCGGGGCCGACCGGCCGACTTACGACGCGATCACCCAGGCCTTCGCGCACTGGACCGATATCGATATCCATTACGGCGGCACCGTGCTGCGCTCGACCGGCCACGGCTTCGCCGGCCTGTCGCGCAAGAAGATGCTGAACATCCTGCAGCAGCGCGCGGAGGCGCTCGGCGTCAGGCTGAAGTTCGAGACAGAGG
>DATAAP010000302.1:0-5113 GCA_036260035.1 Alphaproteobacteria bacterium
GGCCTATCGATAGAGAAAATCTATGCGACACAGCCAGCTTCGCTCTTTCCACGCCGTCGCGGAGAGCGGCAGCTTCACAGCGGCCGCGCAACGCTGCCGCGTCAGCCAGCCAACGATCACCACGCAGGTGCGCGCGCTCGAACGCTCGTTCGCGGTCGAGCTCTTCCTACGCCGAGGCCGGCGCGTCGAGCTGACCGAGGCGGGACGCGGGCTGTTCGAGATCACGCGGCGCATGTTCAGTCAAGAAACGGAGGCGCTCGACTTTCTCAACGAGTGCCGCGACCTGCGCACCGGGCATCTGCGCGTCGGCTCGGTGGGGCCGTATCACGTCACCGACATGCTGGTCGCGTTCAACAAGCGCTTTCCCGGCCTCTACGTCTCCGTCAGCATCGGCAACTCGTTGGCGACGATGCGCGACCTGCTCGACTACAAGACGGACGTTGCCGTGCTCGCACATATCGATATCGATCCGCGGCTCGTCGCGATTCCTTATGCGCGGCCCGAGGTGGTCGTGTTCTTCAACAAATCCCATCCGCTGGCGAAGAAGGCGCGGCTGCGCCTTGCCGATCTTCATGACCAGCCGATGATCGTGCGCGAGCCGGGCTCGACGACGCGGCGCGCCGTCGACGCGGCGTTGCAGAGGGCAGGCGTGAGGCCGCGCATCGTCATGGAGATCGGCAGCCGCGAGTCGATCCGCGAGGCTGTCGCCAAGGGGATCGGCATCGGCACGGTCTCAGAGGCGGAATACATCCCTGATCCGCGCCTCAAAGCGCTGCGGGTCAGTGACGCCGAGATCTACACCTACGCGCACGTGGTGTACTTGCGCGAGCGGCAGAACGCACGGCTGGTGCGCGCCTTCCTCTCGGTCTTGCCGCCGCTGCTGTCGCAGGAGGGTAGGCGCGCTCTGAAGGCCGCGGCCGCCTAGAGCAGACCGGCGGCGGACATGAATTCCCCCAGCGCGAGCATCGCGAGGATGATGCCCAGCGGCAGTGCCGCTGCGATCGCAGGCACGCGGGCGGGACGGCCCTTCACGAGGGCGATGGCTGCAAGGACCGCATTGACCAGCAAGAACGCGAGCGAGGCGAGCGCCCAGACTATGATAGCTATCATGATGCCGCCGCCCGAATCGGGACCGCGCGGGCCGGTCGCTTCGAGCGCTATACCTGCCGGGATCAGGATGATGACGAACGCGATGTAGGCGACATTGCGATGGCCGAACCGCTTGAGGCTGGTACGACCTGATGTTGTCGGCGCTGGCACGGTGCCGTGTGTCATGTCCCCCTCCGGTACCCGGCAGTCTAGCGCATCGTGCTCCAGACATCGAACTGGCGGGGCCGGGGCGGCCTGCCTATGATTGGGTCATGAAACCCGTCTCCCTTGTCGACCTTATCGCGCCAATCCGGCCTGGCACCCTGTTGGCCATTCCGCCCGATTACAGCGGCGTCTCCATCGCGGCGACGCGCGCGTTAATCACGCGCGGCACGGGCGGCCTCCGCCTGGTGGCCGTGCCGACCAGCGGCCTGCAGGCCGACCTGCTGATCGGCGCGGGCCTGGTCGACGAGCTCGAGGCCGCCGCCGTGCTGCTGGGCGAGTTGGGACCGGCGCCGCGTTTCGCGGCAGCGGTCACCTCGGGCAAGCTGCGCATGAAGGACACCACATGCCCGGCGCTGCACGCGGCCCTGCAGGCGAGCGAAAAGGGGGTGCCGTTCATGCCGCTGCGCGGCCTGATCGGCAGCGACGTGCAGAAGAACCGCCCCGACTGGAAACTCGCCGACAATCCCTTTGCACCAGACGGCACGCGCGACCCGATCGTGCTGCTGCCGGCGATCCGTCCCGACGTCGCGCTGTTCCATGCCACCAAAGCCGATCGCGAAGGCAATGTCTGGATCGGCCGCCGCCGCGAGCTGGTCACCATGGCGCACGCGGCGAAGGAGACGATCGTCACCGTTGAGGAGATTGTTGACGGCTCGCTGCTCGCCGACGAGGCGACCGCCGCCGGCGTGCTGCCGTCGCTCTACGTCAGCGCCATCGCCGAGGCCAAGAACGGCGCCCGCCCACTAGGCCTGCAGGACCTGTACGCTGTCGACGACGGCGCGATCGCCCGCTACGCCGAAGCGGCCCGCACCGAAGCTGGTTTCCGCGAATGGCTCGACCGCTTCATGGACGAACGTAGGGCGGCCGCCTAACGACCGCGTCAATCGGCGGCAGAGCGGGTTTGCGCGGCGTGGCGTGTCTGCTTGCCGGATCGTGCATCGATCGAGATGTAGGTACGGCCCGAGAGCGCCAGGTTGTCGTTGGTCGCATGAACCACGACAGTCGAAAGCGGAAGTTCCGCCACTTGGGCATAGCGCCAGCGCTCAAGCAGGCGCGCGAGATCGGCCGTCTCGCGGCGGTCGAGCTCGTCTCTTAAATGGTAGTATCCGACCGCATAGAAGCGGGTCAGCCTGGCGCCCACCGCTTCCTGCATGATTGAAAAGGAATCTCGCCCAGCGGCGATCTGCGGATAGACGGGGAAATAGAGGCGCCCGGTGTTCCTGTCGCCGATGAACGGTCCGCCGATCCGCATCGACAATGACCCAAGCGCCGGCAGCACGCTGGCGATCGAGGCGGCGCAGGCATCCGCATCCGAAGTCGCGAGATCGTTGATCACCGAAGCATGCAGTTTGCTCGCGCGACGCTCGCAGATATCCCAGGCGATCTTCGCGGAGAACGAGCCCGCCCGCAGCGCGTCGTCGATTGCCCGGAAGACCGGCGAGATCGCGAGCGTCGTGGCGTCGACCGGGACTACGACCGAGTAGCGCGGGACCTTATATTTGCCATTGTCATAGTCCTGTCCCGGCACTGCGCGGATCGCGAGAGGATGCCCTGGCGCGACGAGCGGGAGGTGAGTCAGCCGGTACGAATGATCGAAGGTGAGAGCGTCGTCCGCGCCGAAGCGCCGCCGGGCCGCTTCGTAGCCGAGACTCGCCTCGCGGCAGAATTCGGTTCCATCGCTGGACATGCGGCGATTGTGTCGTAAGGCGCGCGCCGATTCCACAGTTGACCCGCAGCGGCTCGCTCGGCCACTTTGTCCCTATGGACCGCGCCCGCACCGAACTCCTGATCGTCACCGTTTACCGGCTGCTTGAAGGCTGCCGCACGATCGCTGTTGGAAACTCGTCTCCGATTCCAGGCTCGGCGGCACTGCTGCTGGGCGCGAAGCGGCCGCAGAGGCGCGTGCTGATGCTCGGCAGCAAGAAGCACAACGCCTTTACCGATGGTGGCCGCGAACTGTTCGACTGCGCCGCCCAGGGGCGCATCGACGCATTCTTCCTCGGCGGAGGGCAGATCGATGGGCAAGGAAACATCAACCTCGTCGGGCTAGGGCCGTACCCGCGCATCACGCACCGCTTTCCCGGCTCGTTCGGCTCGGCCTTCCTCTATTACGTCGTGCCGCGAGTCATTCTCTTCCGTGAGGAGCACACGCCGCGGGTCATGGTGCCGAAGGTTGACTTCGTCAGCGCGCCCGGCGTGAGCGAGTCCGACGTATATCGGCCTGGCGGGCCGCACGCGCTGGTGACCGGCCGATGCGTCTTTACCTTTGACAAGCGAAGGCGCCGGTTCCGGCTGGAGAGCGTGCATTCCGGCGAGAGCGTCGACAGCGTGCGCCAGAACACCGGTTTCGAGTTCGACGTGGCGCCGGACGTGGCGCAGACCCCGCCGCTGGCCGAAAGCGACCGCGCCCTGCTACGCGGCCGCGTCGCAGCCGAGATCGCGGAGACGTATCCGCGCTTCGCCCGAGCCCTATTCGACGCCAAGGAAGCGGCGGAGTAGACGGCCAGGGCGGGTCTTAGACCCGCCCCTACATCAACCTTGTTGTTCAATCTGCCGCGGCGGCAGCACCGGCTAGATGCGGCGGCGGCGCGTCGGCGTATTGCGCGCGCCCCTGGCCGAAGGACCAGTTCTCCTTCGCGACCTCGACCAGGCTCACGAAGATGTTCTCTTGGCGGATGCCGAGCTCGGAGACGAGGTCGGCGATGCGGCGATAGAGCGCCTTCTTCTGCACCGCGCCGCGGCCATGCGCGAGGGTGATCTGGATCACGAGGAATCCGTGGTCGCGCCGGATGCCGAGATAGCCGGGATCGTAGATGAGCGAGTCCGCATCGTGCTCGCTGAAAATGTGGAAACGGTCGTCCCGCGGCACGTTGATGGTCTCGACCATCGCCTGCTGGACGGCGTCGCTGATGCCGCGCCGGACGCCTTGCGGCACGTCGCGACGCAGCGAGATACGGACGAGAGGCATGGGAAGCTCCGTGATTGTCGATGGCTTGAGGCTAGGCGTGGTGTCCTCTATACTCAAATTCATTATTTTCAGAAAGTTCATGACTCGTAATCATAATGCTAGACGAAATCAAAGCCCTGCGAGCCGTGGCTGAGTCGGGCTCGGTACAGAAAGCATCCGAGCGGCTGCACCTGACGCAGTCCGCGGTGAGCCGGCAGATCCAGCGGCTCGAGGAGGCGCTCGGCACCATCCTGCTCGATCGCCGCAACAAGCCGCCGACGCTCACGCCGGCAGGCCTCCTGGCGCTGGAGCGCGGCCGGCAGATCCTCGCGGCCGTAGATGACCTGCGGATTGCCTTCGCGAAGGACGGAGAACCGGAAGGCCCATTGCGCGTCGGCATCGCGCATTCGCTGAGCGAGTCCGGCATCGCCGAGCCGATCTACCGGCTGGCGCGCAGCTTTCCGCGCCTGTCTTTGACTTTGGTGGGGGGATGGACGTCGACGCTCGTCGCTCAGATCGGTCGCGGCGAGATCGATGCGGCGATCGTGCTTGAAAGCGCCGACAGCCCTGCCGTAGCTCCTGGTGTCACGAGCCGCACGCTCGGCCATGAGCCATTCTTTGTCATGGCCGGCGAGAAGATGCTCAGACCATCGTTGGATGAGATCGCGGCACGCGGCTGGGTGCTCAATCCGGACGGCTGCGGCGTGCGTGCCGCATTGAGATCAGCGCTGGAGCAGGCGGGCCTGCGCTTCCGAATCGCTGCGGAGGTACATGATTTCGACCTGAAGGTTGCGCTGATTGCGCGCGGGCTCGGCATCGGCTTGCTGCCGGCGCGGCGGTTGGCGAGGCATC
>DATAAP010000303.1:0-6854 GCA_036260035.1 Alphaproteobacteria bacterium
GCCCGCCGCGCTGGCGCCGGTCAAGCGCGAGGCGCCAGCGACTGCGGCGCCGAAGCCGGTGCGCGGCGGCCGCATCCTCGTCGTCGACGACGAGACGGACATCGCCGACACCTGCGGCGACATCCTGGCGATGGACGGGCATCGCTGCGAGTTCGCGGCGAACGGGCGCGCGGCGCTGGAGCGCGTCGCGCGCGGCCGCTTCGACCTCATTCTCAGCGATTTGCGCATGCCACAGCTCGACGGGCCGGGCTTCTACCGCGAGCTCAGCCGCAGTGATCCGGAGATGGCGGAGCGCATCATCTTTCTGACAGGCGACACGCTGAGCCCGGCGATTCAGTCCTTCCTTGCAGAGACGAAGCGGCCGGTCATCGAGAAGCCGCTCGACCCCAAGCAGCTGCGCGAGGCCGTCGCCGCGGCGCTGGCGCGCTATGCGGCCGGACGCGCCGACGCGGATTGAGCGCTAGTCGCCCGTCCGTCAGAGCGTCGGCGGACACGATAGTCCTGGCGGGGCCGCCGACATAGATGCCGATGCTGTAGGTGAACTCCTGCCTTGGGCGCCATGTGCGTTCTCGCGATCCCCTTGCTACGATGATCGCCTACGGAGGCGCCGACGGTAACGATGGCTGACGGCCTACCGGAACGCAGACTTGCCACCATCCTCGCGGCGGATGTGGTCGGGTACAGCCGACTCATGAGCGCTGACGAGGAGGGTACGTTCAATACCGTCCAGGCTCTGATGCGAGATGTACTGGGCCCCGCGATTGCGCGGCATAGGGGCCGCATCGTGAAGACCACCGGCGATGGCATCCTCGCTGAGTTCTCCAGCCCAGTAGAAGCTGTGCGCTGTGCCGGGACCATTCAAGGGCATCTGTCTGCAGCCAGTGCCGAGCTGCCTGATCGAAGGATTCGGCTTCGGATTGGGATAAACCTCGGTGACGTGATTGCCGAGGCCGGCGACGTCTTCGGCGAGGGCGTGAATGTTGCGGCGCGCCTCGAAGCGCTCGCCGAGCCCGACACGATATTTATCTCAGGGTCAGTCTATGACCATGTTCGCGGCAAGATCCCTTACCGGGCGGACGAGCTTGGTTTGCGCCGTCTGAAGAACATTGCCGATCCGGTCCGCGTCTACCGTCTCGTTGCCGGCACTGAAACGGCGAGACCGATGTCCTCGCCGGCCAGGGCATCGTCGGGTGAACCGTCCGTCGCGGTTCTGCCGTTTGCGAATGCTAGCGGCGATGCGGGGCAAGAGTATTTCAGCGACGGGATCACCGAGGACATCATCACCGAGCTGTCGCGGTTCTCGAATCTCGCCGTGCGTCCCCGCCACGTGACCTTCGGCCTCAAGGGAGGGGAGGCTTCCCTCGCGGCGCTCGGAGAGACCGTGAAGGCCGACTACGTGCTGGAGGGGAGCGTCCGAAAGGCTGGTCCGCGGATCCGGGTGACGGCGCAACTCTCCGACACGCGCACCGGACGGCAGATCTGGGCCGAGCGCTACGATCGGGATCTAACGGACGTCTTTGCCGTGCAGGACGAATTGGCGCGAAGCATCGTTGCGGCGCTTGGCGTCAAGGTCGAAGAGGGTGAGCGCTTGCGCGGGCTCGAAAAGGCGCCGGAGAGCATGGAGGCGTACGACTACTACCTACATGGCCTGCATTTTCAGCGACGAGACCTGCTCCGCGCGCGGAGGATGTTTGAAGCGGCCATCGAAAGGGCGCCTGGCCTGGCGCGCGCCTATGTCGGCTTGGCTTGGAATCATCTCATCGAGTTCAAATGGGTGCGCGAAACCGCTGATCCGGCGCAGCTCGACGCGGCTCACAGGACAGCCATTACGGCACTTGCGCTGAACCCGGCCGATGCCGAGGCCCACTGGCTGATCGGAGCGATTCATCTGTGGCGTCGTGAGTCCGCCGCCGCAATATCGGCGTATGAACGTGCGCGCCAGTTGAACCCCAACCACCCCGATCTTCTGGCTGAAATGGTGGACGCGCTTACTTACGCTGGCCGTTCGGTGGAGGCGATCGCGATAGGCGAACGAGCGCTCGCCCTCAATCCCAGCCATCCTCAATGGTACCTCTGGAACCTGGCCGCCGCCTACTACCTGACGGGCAGATACGAGGAAGCGCTCGATCGGCTGAACCGTATGACCGAGCCAGGTCCCGCATATCGTCTGATCGCGGCGACCCACGCGCAGCTGGGCCACTACGACGAGGCACACCTCGCCGCGCAGCGCCTCTTGCGGTTCGATCCGGAGTTTTCGATAAGCCGTTTCGCTGCCGCGACCCCGTACGTCGTCGACGCCGATCGTCAGCACTATATCGACGGCCTTCGAAAAGCGGGTTTGCCCGAATAGGAATCGGACCCGATCGGACGGTCCAGAAAACGTAGAATACGTTGTCGAAGGCCAGCCCTCGCTGCGATCACGGTCCGGCACACCCGAACCCATGTGGGCAGCCAGAAATTCTGGCGTCGCTGGCCCGCAGGACTTCTCGACAGGCCCTCAGCTCAGTGCGTCGGGCGCAGCTGCCACTGGCTGGCGCTCTGATCGAGGTCCAGATCGCCGGCGGCTGCCTTGACGACCGATACCGGCACGTTGGTGCGCCGGATCACCTTGCCGATCAGCGAGTTCGTCGCGAGGCCGCCGGGCAGGCCGAAGCCGTCAGCGGTCATCACGATCTCGGTGACGCCCAGCTCGTCCGCGGCCTTGGCGATCGTCTCCGCGACGTCGCCGACATAGATGTGGGCGCTGTAGGGGACGCCGGCGTCGTCCAGCAGGTACTTGGCGTGCGCAAGCGCGCGCTCGCCCTGCTCGCGCTGGAAGGCGCGGATCGTCGGCGTGCCCACGAAGCGGCCGACATAGGCGCCGAGATGCGGCTGGACGTTGACGAGATGGACACGCTCGACCTGGCCAAGCCGCGCCTCGCGGATCGCGCGCTTTACCGCCGCATCGCAGGGCTTGGACCCGTCGACCAGGATGAGAATGGTCTGCATCGATCCTCCTTGCCGCGCAGTCACGACACGTGCGCTTCGCGGCTACGCTGAGAATGACTCGTCGCCTCGGCCACCGCCTGGCGCGCGCGCTTGCGGCGGCGCGCCAGCGTGACGTTCAGACCCTCGACGAGAACCGAGAAGAGCATCGCGAAGTACAGGTAGCCCTTCGGGATGTGGAAGCCCATGCCATCGGCGACCAGCGCTACGCCGATCAGCAGCACGAAGGCGAGCGCCAGCATCTTCACGGTCGGATGGGCGTGGATGAAGCGGATGATCGGCCGCGACGCCACCAGCATGATCAGGACGGCGATGATGACGGCCGTCGCCATCACCCAGATCTCGCGCGCCATGCCGACGGCCGTGATGACCGAGTCAAACGAGAAGACGATGTCCAGCATGACGATCTGCGCGATCGCGCTGCCGAAGCTGGTGGAGCGGCGTGTGACCCCCTCCTCCTGGTGGGCCTCCTCCATCGCCTCGTGGATCTCGCGCACGGCCTTGACGATCAGGAACAGGCCGCCGCCGAGCATCAGCAGGTCGCGGCCGGAGAGCGAAATGTCCCAGACCTCGATCATCGGCGCGGTTAGGCTGGCGAGCCAGCTGATCGAGAACAGCAGCAGCAGCCGCGTGATCATGGCCAGTGAGAGGCCGACGATGCGCGCCGTGTCGCGCTGCTCCACCGGAAGCGTCGCCGCGATGATGGCGATGACGACAATGTTGTCGATGCCGAGGACGATTTCGAGTCCGGTCAGGGTGATGAGGCTGAGGACGGTTTCGATATCAAACATCGCTGCGTTCCATCGTAGGCTGCGTCACGCGCCGGCCGGGTGGCGCGCGGATTGGGAATTACGATGGACATAGACGTGGCCGAATCCGGCTGAAATAGTGGTTGTCCACTACGCGTAGGGCGTTGATTCTAGAAGGATCGCCATGCGGACGAGCTCGGATAGGTTGCGCGCGCCGAGCTTCTCCATGACACGCGCGCGGTGGATCTCGACTGTCCGTATCGCGATACCGAGCCGGTGCGCGACCATCTTGTTGGGATGTCCTGCGACCACCAGGTCCATGACCTCGCGCTCGCGCGCCGAAAGCGCGGCAGCGCGCGCGGCGATCTCGGCGCGATCGAACCCTGCATCCTTACGCTTGCCGATGCGACGCATCGCCTCGGCGACGCTAGCGAGGAGCACGTCGCTGTCGAAGGGCTTCTCAAGGAAGTCGACGGCACCCGCCTTCAACGCCGCGACCGCAAGCGGCACGTCGCCATGGCCGGTGATGATCACGGTCGGGATCGGCAGGGCCCGGCGCGTCAACTCGCGCTGCAGCTCAAGCCCGCTCATGCCGGACATACGGATGTCAGCGACGAGGCAGCCGGCGCGGTCCGGGCCGATCGCCGCGAGGAATTCTTCGGCTGAGGCGAAGGTCTCGACCGCGTATTTGTTCGCGGCGAGCAGCGCGCTCAGTCCCTCGCGCACGGCGGGATCGTCGTCGACGATGAAGACGGTCTCAGGAGTCACGGGTCTCTTCTGTGTACAGGGGCAGCGTGAAGCGCATCTCGGCGCCCTCGCCGGGGCGGCTTGGCAAGGCGCGGATCTGCCCGCCATGGGATTCCACAAGCGACCGGCTGATCGCAAGGCCGAGCCCCATGCCCGACTCCTTCGTCGTGGCGAAGGGCTTGAACAGCCTGTCGGCGATCTCCGGCGGGAAACCTGGTCCGGTGTCGCGGATGCGGATCTCGAGGAAGCCCGGCTGCTCGGGTTCGAGTGCCGCGGACAGCGAGATCTCCCGCAGCTCCGTCCCCGCCCGGTTCATGGCCTCCATGCTGTTGCGGATCAGGTTGATGATCACCTGCTCGATCTGAATCGCGTCCGCGAAGACTGGCGGCACGTTCTTGTCGAAGCGCACGACGAAGCTCACGCCGTTGAGCCCCGCCTCGGCACGCACGAGATCCAGCACCGCCTTGAAAATCTCGGCGACCTCCACGCGCGTGAAATGCGTGTCGCCGCGGCCTACGAACTCACGCGTGCTGCGGATGATGTCGCCCGCGCGGAGCGCCTGCCGCACCGCCTCGTCGATCAGCCGAGACGCCGACTTCTTCGCGCTGGCATCGGCATCGCCCCGCAGCACGGTTTGGCATGCGCGCGCGAATCCGATCAGGGCGGTCAGCGGCTGGTTGAGCTCGTGGGCGAGGGCGGCCGCCATTTCGCCGGTGGCCGTCAGTCGCGTGGCGTGGGCGAGCTCCGATTCATGCTCTTTCAGCCAGGCTTCGGCCTGCTTGCGCTCGGTCACGTCGCGGACGACGCAGACGGACAGGCTGCGTTCGCCGACCGGCGCGCTGCCGATCGCGACCTCCGATACGAAGGAGGTGCCGTCCAGCCGCTGTGCGATCATCTCGTTGCCACCTGCGTCGCCCTCGTCGACGCGCAAGCCCGGCATCAAGGCGTGTATGTTAATGCCCGGCGGCGCCGGTTTGCCGCCGAAGAACATCTGCTCAGCTGCGGGGTTGGCGGAGGTGACGCTGCCGTCCTCATCATAGGTGAGGATGGCATCGGGCGCGGTGCGGAGCACGCTCTGCAGCCGCGCCTCGCTGTCTCTTAGGGAAGCCTCGGCGCGGCGGCGCTCGTCCACGCTCGATCCGAGCAGCAGCTGGCTGACCGCGACCGCCAGCATCAGCAGTTGGAACTGCGTCATCACCGTCGCGTCGAATCCCTTGAGCTGGATCGCGAGGATCAGGCCGATCTGCGTGCCGAGCACGCCCCATGTGGCGCCCGCTAGCCCCCAGCGCAGCGCCATCCAGATCAGCGGGAGGAAGAGGACGTAGGAATACTCGAAATGATCGATCGGCTCGACGCCGAAGATGACCCAGAGGCCCAGGCCGATCGCCGAGAGCTGCAGCGCCATCTCCGCCGCCGCCCGCCAACCCTTCGGCACGAACCGGCGCGCCGGATCGAGGACGAGCAGGATGAACGGCGTCAGGACCGCGATGCCAATCATGTCGCCGACCCAGAAATGCAGGAAGACGCTCGGGCCCTCGGCCCGGGTGAGGATGCCGCTGGCCACCAGTGTCGCGACGACCGCCGCCGCCACGACCATGGTCGCGACAAGCGTGCAGGCCAGCAGTTTCAGAATGTCGGCATTGCTCTGGAGCCTAGCGGAGAACTGCAGGCGGTGGCGCAGGAGGAAGGCGGCACCTGCATATCCGCCGGCGATGATCGCCGCCACGGCAACGGTGACTACCGGGGCGACGGAAAAGCCGTGGAAAAGCAGATTCGCCAGCACGACGGCGCCGAACACCACGGGCGCAAACGACACCCCACGCAGCAGCAGCGCCACGAAGCTCAAGCCCGCCGCCGGGTTCCAGGGCGTGATGCCGAGCGCGATCGATCCGCTCGACGGCTGGATGAGGCTGACCCAGTCCAGCGCCACGTAGAGTGCCACATAGGCATAGACGTGGAGCGACGCGCGCTGCCTGTTCTCCGGCACGATGCCCATGGGTCCCGTCATGGCGACGCCAGAACACACGGGATGCGCATCGCGCGCAAGCAAGAACGGGTGCGGTGGGGGACAGAATCCTAGTCCGGCGCGATTGCCGGCGTGTGAAGCGGCACGTGCGGCACCTGCCGGCGGCCGTACCGCGCTAGTGGACGTGCGCACGCGCCAGCCGCGTCGCCAGTCTCCGAGGAAGGGCGGGGCTGTCAGGGACTGCAGCAGGCGGGCAGGGTTGATCGGTCCCGACGTCGTCGCCGAGGAAATACAAATACCCAAGCCGCTTCTCAGAAAGTTGCAGTAGGCATCGAGGCGGCTTGGAATGGCTGAGTCGCCTGGGAGATTTCTGAGCGATGCGTGGTCCGGGGATTCCTGCTCGGTCG
>DATAAP010000304.1:0-3434 GCA_036260035.1 Alphaproteobacteria bacterium
AGGCCATGCGAAGGTGCTAGCGACGGCGGAGACGCTGGCGATCATGGGCCAGCGCATTGGCGACGAGCCGGGCCAGCAGCGCCGCGCGCTGCGCTACGGTGAGGCGCTGGACATCAACGGCGTCAAGCTGCGGCTCGAGCCAGCGGGCCACGTGCTTGGCTCGGCGCAGGTCGTACTGGAATGGCGCGGCAGCCGCGTCGTCGTCTCGGGCGACTACAAGCGGCGGCGCGATCCGACCTGCCTGCCTTTCACGCCGCAGGATTGCGACGTGTTCATCACCGAGGCGACGTTCGGCTTGCCGGTCTTCCGCCATCCGCCGGACAGCGAGGAGATCGCGCGCCTCTTGCACACGCGCGAGCTGTTCCCCGAGCGGTGCGTGCTGGTCGGCGTCTATGCGCTCGGCAAGTGCCAGCGCGTGGTCCGCCTGTTGCGCGAGGCGGGCTACGACGAGCCGATCTATCTGCACGGGGCGCTGATCGCGATGTGCGAGCTTTATGAGCGGCTCGGCGTAAAGCTTGGCCCGCTGCTGGCGGCGACCGGAATCGACAAGGACAGCTTGCGTGGCGCGATCGTGCTGGCGCCGCCGTCGGCCATCGACGACCGCTGGACGCGGCGGCTGCCGGAGCCGGTGATGGCGCTCGCTTCGGGCTGGATGCGCGTGAAGCAGCGCGCCAAGCAGCGCGGGGTCGAGCTGCCGCTCGTGATCTCGGACCATGCCGACTGGGACGAGCTGACGCAGACGATCGACGAGTTAGGCGCGGAAGTCTGGGTCACCCACGGACGCGAGGAAGGCCTCGTGCACTATGCGCAAGGGAAGGGGCTGAAGGCGCGCGCTCTGGATCTCGTCGGCTACGACGACGAAGACGCGGAATGACACTGCGCGCCGCATGAACCGCTTCGCCCATCTGCTCGATGCACTGCTCTTCTCGCCGTCGCGGCTCACCAAGCTGCGGCTGATGAAGGACTATTTCGCGAGCACGCCGGATCCGGACCGCGGCTACGCGCTGGCCGCGCTCACCGGCAGCCTCGCCTTCCGCTTCGCCAAGCCCGCGACGATCCGCGGCCTCGTCGAGAGCCGCGTTGACCCGGTCCTGTTCGGCTGGTCGCATGATTTCGTCGGCGACCTTGCCGAGACGGCGGCGCTGATCTGGCCGGCGCGCCGCGTCACGCGCAACGAGCCCTTGCACCTCGGCGAGATCGTGACGACGTTGCAGGACGCCTCGCGCGCCGAAGTGATCGCAACACTCGGCACCTGGTTGGACCAGCTCGACGCGACCGGGCGCTGGGCGCTGATCAAGCTGATCACCGGGGGCCTGCGCGTCGGCGTATCGTCGCGGCTCGCCAAGACGGCGCTTGCCGAGATGGGCAATGTCGACATCGCGCAGGTCGAAGAGGTCTGGCACGGCCTGCAGCCACCCTACGAAGGCCTGTTCGCCTGGCTGGAAGGCAAGGGGCCAGTGCCCTCGGTCGATCACGCGACCACGTTCCGGCCGATCATGCTGTCGCACGCGCTGGAGGAGGCGGAGCTGGCGGCGATGGCGTCGTCCGACTTCATGGCGGAATGGAAATGGGACGGCATCCGCGTGCAGCTTGTCGCGCGGCGCGGCGAGCGGCGCATCTACTCGCGCACTGGCGACGAGATCGCCAACGCCTTCCCCGACATCGTGCAGGCGCTCGACTTTGACGCTGTGCTCGATGGCGAGTTATTAGTGCGGCGCGGTGACGAGGTGGCGCCCTTCAACGACCTGCAGCAGCGGCTCAACCGCAAGGTCGTGACCGACAAGATGCTGAGCGACTACCCCGCTTTCGTGCGGCTCTACGACCAGCTCTACGACGGCGACGAGGACCTGCGGCCTTTGCCACTGGCGGAGCGGCGTGCGCGGTTGGAGCGCTGGTACGCCGCGAACATCGCGGGCACAGCGCGCATGATGCGCTTCGACCTGTCACCGATGATCAGCTTCAAGACGTGGGATGAGCTGCGCGACGTGCGCGCGCATGCGCATACGCGCGGCTCCGAAGGGGTGATGATCAAGCGTGCCGACAGTCCTTACGTGCCGGGCCGGCCGAAAGGCCTATGGTTCAAGTGGAAGCGCGATGCGGCGACCGTCGACGCGGTGATGATGTACGCGCAGCGCGGCCACGGTAAGCGCTCGTCCTTCTACTCGGACTTCACGTTCGGCTGCTGGCGCGACGTGCCGGGCGGGAAGGAGCTGGTGCCGGTCGGCAAGGCCTATTTCGGCTTCACCGACGAGGAACTGCTGCAGCTTGATCGCTGGGTGCGCAACCACACGATCGAACGCTTCGGCCCGGTGCGCGCGGTGGAGCCGAAGCTGGTGTGCGAGCTTGCCTTCGACGGCGTGCAGGTCTCGACGCGGCACAAATCGGGCGTGGCGCTGCGCTTCCCGCGCATCAGCCGAATCCGCTGGGACAAGCCGGCACACGAGGCCGACCGCGTCGAGACGCTTGCAGCCTGGATTGAAAAATAAACGACCCCGGAGAGCGGCGCCCTCCGGGGCCGGCGTTGTTCGACGTCTTACGACTTCTTGTCGGTAGCCTTCTTCTCGGCCTTGCACTCGTCCTTGGCCTTGTTCTCGACCTTGGCGCAGTCGACCTTCGCTTTCGCCTGCGCCTGAGTCTGCGCCGGATTCGCGGGTGCCGCCGGCGTGGCAGGCGTCGCCTGAGTCTGGACCTGCGGCTTCGCGGGCGCAGCCGGCGTCGCCGGAGTGGCCGTCTGCGCGAAGGCGGCCATCGAGCTGACCAGGCCGAAGGACAGCGCGAGCGCGAGAGCAGTGATCTTCATAGGCAAATGTCTCCTCGTTGCGGTGCCGGGCGAAATCTCGCCGAGCTGCACCGACAACGCGATGCGTCTCGGAATATTCCGTCCAAGCCGCTGTTAGTAAGGGCGTTTTAGCCGCGGTGCGAAGCGGCTATAACGAGGCGGGGCTGGATTTATTCCATGCCGGCGGGATCGTGCGATCGACCGCCGGACCGGGGGAAGGATGCATCGATGGTGAATGTTTTCGCGCGCCTGATGCTCTCTGCGCTGCTTGTGGCGGCAGCATCGGCATCAGGGACGGCAGCGACGCTGCGCTATGCGCCGGAGAGCGATGCGCTGACGCTCGATCCACATGGCGCGCTGGTCGCGCGGACGCAGATGGTGCAGGGCTGGATCTACGAAGGCCTCGTGCGCTTCGACAGGGAAATGAGGGTGCGGCCGGCGCTCGCGGAATCCTATGCGCGCACGGCGCCGGACACGTGGCGCTTCAGGCTGCGCGCGGCGCGCTTCCACGACGGCACCATGATGACGGCCGACGACGTGGTGTTCTCCGTGCAGCGCGCGCTGTCGCCGCGCTCCGCGGTGCGCGTGCTCTTCACCTCGGTGAAGGAGGCGCGCAAAGGCGACGACTCTACCGTCGACATTGTCACGCATGTGC
>DATAAP010000305.1:0-2697 GCA_036260035.1 Alphaproteobacteria bacterium
CATCGAGATGCCCAAGACCCATCCCTTCATCGCCCCCATCCTCTACGCCGTTCCCGTCCAGCTGCTCGCCTACCACACCGCCATCCTCAAAGGCACCGACGTCGACCAACCCAGAAACCTCGCCAAATCCGTCACCGTAGAATAAGGGTGATGCCGCTTTGTGGCACGAGGTGGCTACGCTATGATCTGTCGTTGACCATGAGGCCCACCATGCACGCGAGACTCTTTGCACTTGCCATTCTCGGCATCCTCGTCGCGGCGCCGGCCGCCGAGGCGCAGCAGCAGCCGTTGCAGGGCATGTGGGGCTCGGGCGGCCAGTATCGCGGTTCGACGACGCGCGGCGGCCAGGTCTACAGCCCGGACGGCCGCTATGTCGGCGAGGTGCAGCGCCCGTCGGGCATTCCGAGCGCCAGAGAGGGCGGCTTCGGCCGCGGCACGCTGAACAGTTTCGACAACGCGCGGCGCCAGAGCGAACACAACCGCCCGGTCTATGGCGCCAACGGGCAGTATCTCGGCACGGTCAATCAGAATGGGCAGTTCTACGATGCCCAGGGCACCTATCGCGGCGTGATGCGATAGCGCGCGAAGCGCTCGGCAATCACTCTGTAAGAAAGTTCGACGAGAGTCTTGCGCTGCTCGGGTCGATGGCGCATCCGAGCTCGCGAAAGGCATTGTCGCAACGAGACAAAACGGACCGGCCGGATTCCGGTTCGCCATTTGCATGGCGTGCCGAGGGCAAGGGGGCAGGGATGACCGGATCGGTATTTGGCCAGGTCATGATGGTCGCCATCGTCGTGGCCTTGGCGACGGCGGACTCGGTTAACGCGCAGACGCAGGGATCGCGCGAGTCCTCCGGACCCGTCGTCCACTGCCATGACAAGGAGCGCGGCACGGTCAGCCGCGTGCTCGCGGCCGAGTGCGAGGGCACGCCGATCACCGAGGCCGAGGCGCAGAAGATCCGCGCCCAGCGCGTCCAGTCGATTCAGCGCGCGATCAAGGGACGCGAGCAGCCGATCTTCACCGACAAGCGGATGGTGTCGGTCGGCACCGGCTTCTTTGTCGCGGATGGCGGCCGCATCGTCACCAACCGCCACGTGGTCGACCACTGCGATGCCCTGACGGTCGAGACGACGACCGGAACGAATGCGAGCGCGACGCTGATCCGTTCCGACGACAAGCTCGACATCGCTCTTATCCAGGCCAATCTCACGACGCCGGCGACGGCCGTCTTCCAGGTCCAGGACATCAAGCCGGGCGGCTCCATCGCCGTGATCGGCTATCCCGACCAGGGCCTGCCGCCGCGTAAGCCGCTGATGACGTTCGGCGCCACCGTCGCGCTCGACCGCACGCAGCATAACGAGCGCCTCGCCTTCCAAGCCGATGTGCGCCCGGGCAATAGCGGCGGTCCCGTCCTCGACCAATGGGGCAACGTCGTGGCAATCGTCAACGCCAAAATCGACACGGTGAAGATCTACAGCCAGACGAAGCAGCTCATCCGCAATCTCGGCTTCGCGATCACGACGCCGGCGATCCTCCGCTTCCTCGATCAGACCGGAACGGCATACAGGCAGAACGCCGTGGGCACGATGCTGACTCCCGATCAGCTCCTAGAACGCGCCCGCCCGTTCGTCGTGCGCATAGGCTGCTGGCGGTAGAAGGCACGGCGGCCACAGCGGGCATTAACCATCGCCGCACGCGCGGATCGTAAAGTGTTCCTTTACGGCGGCGGTGTATTCAGCGGATAGTGCCGCGCGCCGGCCGTTCCGGCGCTATCAATCACGGGCAAGATTCCGCTGTCATGGCGAACTGGCTGGTCACCGGAGGCTGCGGCTTCATCGGTTCGCATCTGGTCGAGGCGCTGGTCGCGCGCGGCGACCGCGTGCGCATCCTCGACGACCTGTCCACCGGGCACCGCCAGCATGCCGTCGCAGGCACGGAGCTCGTGGTTGGCTGCATCACGAACGCGGAGCTGGTCGCATCGGCGATGCGCGGCGTCGACGGCTGCTTCCATCTCGCGGCGGTTGCGTCGGTCGAGCGTGGGCGCACGGAGTGGCTCTACACGCACCGCGTCAATCTGACCGGCACCATCGCCGTCTACGAAGCGGCGCGGCAGGCGCGCGACGGCGCGCCCGTGCCGGTCGTCTATGCCTCGTCCGCCGCGGTCTATGGCGACAATCCCAACATCCCGCTCACGGAGGACGAGCATCCGATCCCGCTTTCGGCCTATGGCGCGGACAAGCTCGGATGCGAACTGCACGGGCGCGTCGCTTGGCACATCCATCGCGTGCCGAATGTCGGCTTGCGCTTTTTCAACGTCTACGGCCCGCGCCAGGATCCGCGCTCGCCCTATTCGGGCGTCATCTCGATCTTCGTCGACCGGCTGCGGGCGGGACGCGGCATCGACATCCACGGCGACGGCAGCCAGATTCGCGACTTCATCTTCGTCAAGGATGTGGTGCGCCATCTGCTTGCTGCGATGAGCAAGGCCACCGCCGACAACCACGTTTTCAACGTCTGCACCGGGCAAGGCACCTCGATCATGGCGCTTGCGCAGGCGATCGGCCGCGCGCTCGGCCGCGAGCCGGAGATCTCTCGCCAGCCGCCGCGCCAGGGGGATATAAAAATGTCGCTCGGCAATCCAGCAAAAGCCGCGCGCTTCCTCGAAGTGGCGGCTGCGACTGCGCTCGATCACGGGCT
>DATAAP010000306.1:0-3147 GCA_036260035.1 Alphaproteobacteria bacterium
GGTGGCCGTTGAGCGTCATGCGGGCACTGAGGACGTGTTCGATTTCCGCGTCACGATTCTCAGCAACGACACCGGCGAGAACTACTACGCCGATGCCTTCGAGGTGCTGGCGCCGGACGGGCGCCTGCTCGGCCGCCTCGAGCTGGCTCATCCGCACGCCGACGAGCAGCCATTCACGCGCGCGCTCGAGAACCTCAAAGTGCCGCTGGGTATCGACCGCGTCACCGTCCGAGCGCACCACAGGCCGCGCGGTTATGACGGCCAGACCGTGACCGTGCGCTTGCCGCGCTAGATCGCACGACGAAAACGCGCTAACACCACATCATGCCCGACAGCGGCGAAGCGATCGCGATCCGTCTGGTCGAAGCCATCGAGGAGGTCGGTGCCGCCGCATGGGATGCCTGCGCCGGCGCGGACAATCCGTTCCTCACCTATGCGTTCCTGCACGCGCTGGAGGCAAGCGGCTCCGCCACGACCGCGACCGGTTGGCGGCCGCAGCACCTCGTCGCCGAGGATTCGCGCGGCCGAGTCATTGGTGTCGTGCCGATGTACCTCAAGAGCCATTCCTATGGCGAGTACGTTTTCGACCACGGCTGGGCGGACGCCTATCGCCGCGCCGGCGGCCGCTACTACCCGAAGCTCCAGGTCGCCGTGCCGTTCACGCCGGTCACCGGCGCCCGCGTGCTTATCGTCGACCGGCCCGACCGTGCCGCGATCCGCGCCGCGCTGATCGAGGCATTGGAGACGGTCGCCGAGCGCCGCCGCGTCTCTTCTTTGCATGTCACGTTTTGCATGGGCGAGGAGGCCGAGGCCTTCGCCGGCGCCGGTTTCCTGATCCGCAGCGGCTTCCAGTACCACTGGGAGAATCGTGGCTACGGCAGCTTCGACGACTTCCTCGCCGCGCTCAGCCACGGCAAGCGCAAGTCGATCCGCAAGGAGCGCCGCGACGTCGCAGCACAGGGCGTCGAAGTCATCGCACTCAACGGCGACGATCTGCGCCCCGAGCACTGGGACAAGTTCTTCGAGTTCTATTATGCGACCAGCGACCGCAAATGGGGGGCGCCCTACCTGACGCGCGACTTCTTCGCGCGGCTGCACGACACGATGCGCGACAAGGTCGTGCTGATGATGGCGCGCAAGGGCGGACGCTGGGTCGCCGGCGCGCTCAATCTTATGGGCCGAGACACGCTGTACGGCCGCAACTGGGGCTCCTATGGCGATTTCCGCTTCCTGCATTTCGAGGCGTGCTACTACCGCGCCATCGATTTCGCGATCGAGCGCGGCCTTGCGCGCGTCGAGGCAGGTGCCCAAGGCGAGCACAAGGTGCAGCGCGGCTACCTGCCGCAGCCGACTTGGAGCGCCCACTGGATCGCCGATCCTGGCTTCCGCGAGGCCGTTGATCGCTTCCTGCAGCAGGAAACCGCCCTCATCCGCCATGAGATGGCGGCGCTGCACGAACATTCGCCGTTCAAGCAGGCCAACGGCGCGGCCTAGCCGCCCTTCGTCACCCCTGGCGCATTCCAGCGCACGAGGACGTCCACCACCGGTGCGATCGCTACGGAGGGACGCGGCGCCGGCGGCTGGCCGTCCACATGCGCGGGGTACAGCGCTTCGATCGTGCTGCCATCGCTTCGTATCATGCGGCGCGCGGCGATCTGCGGATGCGTTGGCACGTCGCGCGGCTCGACGACCATGCCGAAGCAGCATTCGACCGGACCAAGCGTCGCTTCCCAAGCCTCCGCATCCTTCGTCGCGAAGACCGCGGCGACATCGGCGATGAGGCTTTGCTGCGGCATCTTCTCCCATTGGCGCGCGATCAGATCTGGCCGGCCCACCGCTTCGCAGAAATTGCGCCAGAACTTCTCCTCGATAGCAGCAAGCGTCACGAATCGGCCGTCGGCCGCGCGATAGACTTGGTAGCAGGCCGCACCGCCGTTGAGCAGGTTCGCCGCGCGTTCCGGCTCGAAGCCGCGGCGCAGCGCCGCAGTCAAAGTCGGGCTCTGCCACGCTAGCACCGTCTCGGCGAGGCTGAGATCGAGATAGGCTCCCCTGCCCGTCCGCGCGCGGCCCAGCAAGGCGGCGCACACGGTCAGCGCCGCCTGCAGGCCACTGGCGAAGTCGGCGGTCGGCGGCGCCGTCATCAGCGGCTGCTCGGCCGGCCCTGACTGCGCCAGTCCACCAGCGAGCGCCATGTAATTGAGATCGTGCCCGGTGCGCAGCCGCCAAGGCCCGGTCTGCCCATAGCCCGACAGCGCCGCATGGACGAGCCGCGGATTCAATTCCTCCAGGCGCGCGCGGGTGAAGCCGAGCCGGTCCATGACACCCGGCCGATAGGATTCGACCAGCGCATCGGCGCACCCCAGCAGCAGCTCAAGCGCTTCGCGGCCGGACGGGGTCTTGAGATCGATCTCGACCACCGTCTTGCCGCCATTCATCAGCTTCCATAACGGCGAAATGCCATCCGCGTCGCGCGGGCCGAGCTGCCGCATCGGATCGCCGCCCGGTGGCTCCACCTTCACCACCTCGGCCCCGAGATCGGCCAGCATGAGCGCGGCATACGGGCCGGGGATGTACTGCGACAGGTCGAGGACGCGGAATCCGGAGAGGAAATGAAGGGGCATCGCCTGCGCTCAGCTGCGTAGTCGCGGGTTTAGACCCGCGAACGCTTGCCGACAAGCAGGATTCCAGAAAAGCGTCAGGCGAGCCGCAGCGCCGGGGCCGCGATCGACTTGCGCGAAGTGATGCGCGGAGTTGCGGTTTCAGCGCGGATATTCCAGGCGAGCATGCGCACGATCGCGACCGCGCTGACCTCGTCCTTCTTGGCGCCCTCGGCTCGGACCGTCAGATGGCGCGCGGCCGCTTCGGCCAGAAACTCGAGCTCCCGTGCGGCGTCGCGACGGACGCGTCCAACGGCGGCAATGGCGACCGCGGCCTGCCGGATGCTCGTCGACTCCGACCGCGCCGCCAGCTCGCGCACGAACTTGTCGACGACGCTGGCGATGATCTCCGGGCCCAGGCCCTGGAACGGGATCACCGCGTCGAGGCGGTTGCGGAACTCGGGCGTGAACAGGCGCTTGATCGCCTCCGTGTCCTCGCCCTCGCGCCGCGTGCTCTGGCCGAAGCCCATCACCGGCTTGCTCATGTCCG